>CAJXRL010000143.1 GCA_913059105.1 uncultured Flavobacteriales bacterium | reverse complement strand
GTAGATCGTCGGCAGCGTCAGATGTGTATAAGAGACAGCAAGAAGATATGCTGAACTGAATCTTTTTCCTTCAACATCCAATTTATAACAAATTTTAAATCATCAACATCAGGTTCATTCAATTCGAAAATAGAATCGAATTGTTGAATACTTTTTCGTTTTTCTCCGATAAAAATCGAATGCTCGTCAATAAAAACTTGATATCTTTGCACGTATGCAAATTAACAAAGAAACGGCGAATAATGTAGCGGAATGTTTGCTTCAGATAAAAGCGATTGAACTTAATAAAATTCAACCTTTTACATGGGCTTCAGGATGGAAATCGCCTATTTATTGTGATAACAGAAAGACACTTTCTTTCCCCAAGGTTAGAACTTTTATTCGTCAGAAGTTTGTAGAAACGATTCATGAGAAATTTGGACAAGTAGATGTTATCGCTGGCGTTGCTACCGGTGGAATCGCTCAAGCTGCTTTAATTGCTCAAGAAATGGAGTTACCTTTAATCTATGTACGGTCTTCTTCGAAAGGACATGGGTTGCAAAACATGATTGAAGGCACAGTTGAAGCAGGGCAACGAGTAGTAGTAATTGAAGACCTAATTTCAACTGGAATGAGCAGTTTAAAAGCTGTTGCTGCGCTTAGAGAGAAAGGATGCAATGTTGTTGGAATGGGAGCCATATTTACGTACGGATTTGAAACTGCCAAACAAAACTTTAAACAATATACCTGTCCTTTATTTACATTGAGCGATTATGATTCGATGATTGAAGTTGCTGTGGAAAAAGGATATATTAATCCTGAAGATATTAACTCATTAAAAAGTTGGAGAGAAGATCCGGCTAATTGGAACGTACTAGTATGACAACAATAGAAACCGAGAAGAAAATTTCTCCAAATAGTCCTGAGCAAATTTTTGCTTTCCTTAGCGATATGAACAACTTTGAGAAGTTGATGCCTGAGGGTAAAATTGAAAAATGGGAATCAACTCAAGACCAATGTGAATTCACCATTAAAGGAATGGCTAGGATTGGATTGAAAAAAGAGACGACCAATGCTCCAACCCACATGAAAGTATCCTCCTTTGGAAAGGTTCCTTTTACATTTGACCTCGACATCAACCTAAAAGAAGAAGCTGATAATCAAACAGAAGTGAGCATGATATTTAACGGAGACATTAATCCATTCATGAAGATGATGGTAGAAAAGCCTTTGAGAAACTTCTTCAACTTTTTAGTTACAAAAGCTGCCGAAACAACGTTTTAACTTAAAAACTTCAACTCCTTCAAGTCGTAACTTTTTAACTTCCCGTTTTTATTTATTTGTAATTTACCTGATGGTAATACGCCTAAAATTACACCTAGAAAGTCACCTTCTACATCCTTGTAATGCTGTGGTATTCCAAAACCAAATAGGTTATCTAAATATCGTTGTTGCAGATTAATTTGTCCTGATTTGAATAGCAAATAATTAGACTGAAACACTTGCAAAAATTCTTTGAGTAATGTTTTACAGTCAAAAAAACAGTCAAGTTCAATTTTTAGGGATGTTGCTATTCTAGCAAAATTGCCAAACACTTCTTGGTTTACATTGAGGCCAATGCCAATTACTGAATGACTTATTTCCTGTCCTTGAATGCTATTTTCAATTAACACACCGGCAATTTTTCGCCCCTTCACTAAAATATCATTTGGCCATTTTATTTGCACCCCTTCAACTGCCAATGTGTCCAGCCACTGTTTCAAGCTTATTGCCACCAATTGACTCAGGTGAAATTGATTTTCAACCTTAATATTCATTGACATTAAAACACTAAACTGCAAGTTTTTACCACTCTCCGATTGCCATAGCTGGCCCATTTGTCCTTTCCCTTTATTCTGGAAATTAGCGGTAATTACTGTGCCATTCGCAATTTTTTTTTGGCGCAAAAGTTCAAAGGCATAGATATTGGTTGATTCAACTGAATTAAGATGAATAAATTGAAATTGAAATTCGCTCGAATCCATTTATTTTAACGGCGTTTAGCCTGCAAAGGAACAAAAATTTGAGGGTTTAATTTCTTACTTTTACTTATCGACACGGATCAAATTATATGGCGAAGGCAAAAAAGCAGTTAAATGCGGACGAATTGACAGAATTAGTTGTTAAAGGAATTCAAGAAAAGAAGGGCGAAAACATTGTAACACTCGACCTGAGAGGGCTAGACGGTGCTGTCACAGATTATTATATCGTATGTGAAGCAAACTCTACAACGCAAGTTGGAGCAATTGCCGATTCAATAGAAAAAGAAGTGAGAGAAGCATGCGGGGAAAAACCTTGGCACGTGGAAGGAACAGAAAACCTTGAATGGGTGTTATTGGATTATGTGAATGTAGTAGCGCATGTTTTTCAGCCGGAAAAAAGAGAATTCTTCAATATCGAAGAGTTATGGGCTGATGCTAAAATAAAAGAAATAAGAGCGGAGTATTAAGATACGACATGGAGAACAAGAAGAAGACTGGTGCACCAACACCTAAAAATGGTAGCCCAAAAAAAGGACCCAAAAAACAATTTAATTTCTACTGGATATACGGTATAATCGGCGCTTTGCTTTTAGGATTGCAGCTATTCCAGATGGGTGGAGGAGAAAAACGCACGACATGGAACGAGTTTGCGAACGAGATGTTAAAAACCAATGAAGTAGACAGGCTTTTAGTAGTCTCTACAAATGGTGAATCTCGAGTTGAAATCTTCATTAAACCGGATGCTCTAGAACTAGAAAAGTACCAGGCTGTTAACAAAAAAGGTGGAAGTAAATTAGGCGGAAGAACTGCGCAGTATTTCATGGAAATTGGTACAATTGAACAATTTAACTTAGACTTAAACCGCGTTCAAGAAGGGTTATCCGAATCGGATAGAGTGCAAGTTGATTACGACAAACGCACCAACTGGGCCGGAGATTTAATTGGATGGCTTTTGCCAATTGCCATTTTAATTGGTTTCTGGGTGTTTATTATGAAACGAATGGGCGGTGGAGCCGGTGGAGCAGGTGGACAAATTTTCAACATTGGGAAGTCGAAAGCTACCTTATTTGATAAAACGAAAGATGTTCAAGTTTCTTTTAAAGATGTAGCTGGCTTGGCAGAAGCGAAGGTTGAAATTGAAGAAATAGTTGAGTTTCTAAAAAATCCAAAAAGATATACTGAGCTTGGTGCAAAAATTCCAAAAGGAGCGTTATTAATAGGCCCTCCTGGAACTGGTAAAACCCTATTGGCAAAAGCTGTAGCTGGCGAAGCTCAGGTTCCTTTTTTCAGCCTTTCGGGTTCCGATTTTGTTGAAATGTTTGTGGGCGTTGGGGCTTCCAGAGTTCGAGATTTATTCAAGCAAGCAAAAGAAAAGTCTCCAGCAATTGTTTTTATTGATGAAATTGATGCCATTGGTAGAGCAAGAGGTAAAAACATGGCTCAAGGCGGAAATGACGAAAGAGAGAATACGTTAAATCAGTTACTGACAGAAATGGATGGATTTGGCACCAACAGTGGTGTTATTCTTCTAGGAGCCACTAACCGTGCAGAGGTTTTAGATAAAGCGTTGTTACGTCCAGGTAGATTTGACAGACAAATTAGTGTAGACTTACCTGATTTAAATGAGAGAATTGAAATTTTCAAGGTTCATGAAAAACCACTAAAGACCGACGACACTGTTGATCTTACATTTCTTGGAAAGCAAACGCCAGGATTCTCAGGTGCAGATATTGCTAACATTTGTAATGAAGCAGCATTGATCGCTGCTAGAAAAAAGAAGAAAAGAATTGGACATCAGGATTTTTTGGATGCAATTGATCGAATTATTGGTGGATTGGAGAAAAAAAACAAAATTATTACTTCAGAGGAGAAAGAAGTAATTGCGTACCACGAAGCTGGACATGCGGCTGTAAGTTGGTTGACCAAGTACGCCAACCCTTTGGTAAAAGTTACCATTGTTCCAAGAGGAAGATCTCTAGGAGCTGCTTGGTATTTGCCTGAGGAAAGACAAATTACTACAAAGGAGCAAATGTTAGACGAAATGTGTGCTGCCTTAGGTGGAAGGGCCGCAGAGGAAATTGTTTTTGGAAAAGTTTCTACAGGTGCATTAAGCGATTTGGAAAAAATAACAAAGCAAGCTTATGCCATGGTTTCTGTTTATGGATTAAACGACAAAATTGGAAACATTAGTTTCTATGATTCTTCAGGACAAAGCGAATACAGTTTTAGCAAACCGTATAGCGAAAAGACTGGCCAAATTATTGACGAGGAAGTCAGTAAAATGGTAGAAGAAGCTTATATAAGAACAAAAGGCATTTTGTCGGAAAACAAGGATAAATTGGCTCTTCTAGCAAAGAAGTTGTTAGAAAAAGAAGTGATTTACAAAGATGATTTGGAAGCCATTTTTGGTGAACGTTCTTTTGGACAAAAAAGCAGAGTAGATACCTTGATGGAGGAAAACGAGGAAGCGCAAGCTATCGAAAAAGCAAATGAAGCTAAGGCTGAGGGTAGTGCTGAGGACAAAAAAGCAGAAGGCGAGACTGAAGAGAAAGGCGAGAATGAAGAAAAAGTTACCCCAGAGGAAGAAAAAGCTGAATAATTTTCTACTTTTAGAGAATGTCACAAAACTGGATAAAAATATATTCTACCTCCCAATTGCACAAAGCTGAAATTGTTAGAGCAGTGCTAAAGGATCATGACATCTCAACAACCGAGATGAATAAAATGGACTCGATGCACATTCATCTTACTGTCGGAGAAATTGAAATTTTTGTAGATCAAGAAAACGTAATCCGAGCGACTCATCTCATTACTAAACATGACCTGTGAGCAACTTTAACGAACGGTTACTTACCGGAATTCTATTTGTAATAGTTCTCTTAGGTTCTATCTATCAGAGTGAATTAGCGTCCTCTATATTGTTCTTTGTGATTATTCTACTTTGTCAACGAGAGTTTTATAGCTTTTTTAAAGAGAGAGAGGTTAAACCACAAAGCTTGGTCGGCATACTTGCCGGTCTCGGATTCTTTTTAGCCTCGGTTGTGGCCTTCCAAGCTAATCTTACCTTCAATACTTTATTTTTAATTGTTCCCTTAATATTCATCGTTTTTGTTTTTGAACTTTTTAGAAACAAGAAAGAACCAATTGCAAATATTGGCTATACCATTTTAGGAATTATATATGTTGCGGTTCCTTTCACGCTGTTACATCAAATATCTTATTACAGCGACTATCAATTTGGAAAGACCTACAATTACGAAATACTTATTGGTTACTTTTTTATTCTTTGGGCCAATGATACCGGAGCATATTTAGTAGGTCGAAAATTTGGAAGAACTAAATTGTTCGAACGTATCTCACCTAAAAAAACATGGGAAGGTTCTGTAGGTGGTATATTCTTTGGTCTTCTATTAGGCTATATTAATTCCCAAATTTTTGAAGGCTTAGACACATTAACTTGGATGATACTTGCACTGATCGTAGTTACATTTGGTTCTTTAGGCGACTTAGTTGAATCGTTATTCAAAAGAAGCTTAGGCATCAAAGATTCAGGGAAAATATTACCGGGCCACGGTGGTGTGTTAGATCGGTTTGACGGTATTTTTATCTCAGCACCTATGGTATACACCTTTCTAAAGGTTCTAAGCATCTGGTAACATGTCGCACAAGATTATTGCTTTTCTATTCTTCACTAGTTTTATATTGGTTTCTTGCGAAACTAGCAGGCCTAAAAACACAATCTCTGCACCTTCGGAAATGAAATCGGATTCAAGCGAAGTTGTAACTGTAAAACCGTTGAGCACAGAAAAAACACACGAAGGCGGAGTAGATAAAACTCAGCAAATATTTAAGATCCACTAATTCTGTTCGGATAATAACCAATCAATTGCGCTTTGTTTTTGACCGCTTTTAAAAAACTTGAAAGCGATGTTTGGAACTAATTTGTTCTCAAATTCCAATACATGTTCAAACCACCTTTTGTTACTCACAACTGCATACTTTGCTAGTCGCTTTATTTTAGAATTATCAATTTGCATGCCTTGAACAAATTTTTTCACGCTTTCGAAATCTTCAAACTCTTCAAAAAGTCCTAATAATTTTACCTTTTTGGATTCGGGCGTATTTTCAAAAAACGCAAGAAGTTCTGAAAATATTTCAGGGCCAGTATCTTTAGTGACGTTAACAATGAATAGGTTGGTATTCTCATATTGCTTGATGTCCATTTCGAGTTATTTATCTAACGAAGATAGTCGTATTTTCTATATTTAAGAACTCTTCCAGTATGTTACAGTTATTCTGCTTTTCTTCACTATTTTTGACACCAAACTCTGCACCATGACGTTTCATAAAGAAGGCTACCCGACTCTTGGATTTATTCTAGTTGTTATTGCGATTATCAATACTATTACACACTACTTTTTTAGTGAATATGTTTTGGTAACAGGTTTTGGCTACTTGCTATCTGCCTTCCTATTTATTGTTGTCGTTCAATTTTTTAGAAAGCCAAACAAAACGATTGAAATTAATGAAAATCAAATACTTTCACCATGCGATGGGAAAGTAGTTGTGATGGAAGAGGTGTTGGAGGATGAAGTGTTGAAAGACAAAAGAAGACAGATTTCAATTTTTATGTCTCCATTAAACGTTCATAACAATTTGTATCCAATTGGAGGCAAGTTGAATTTTTATAAATACCATGCTGGGAAGTTTTTAGTAGCGTGGCATCCAAAATCTTCAACAGAAAATGAACGTACCACAGCAGTTATAGAAGATGCAAAAGGCAGAAAGGTATTGTTCCGTCAAATTGCTGGAGCATTGGCAAGAAGAATTGTTTTTTATGGTAAAACTGGAGAAAGCTATACACAAGGAAGTGAATGTGGTTTTATTAAATTTGGTTCAAGAGTAGATTTATTATTACCCTTAGATGCTAAAATCAAAGTGAATTTAGAGCAAAAAGTAACAGGCGGTAAAACCGTTATTGCAGAGTTTGTTTAACCGGTAAAGACTTTGAATGCAAAACGCAATCGAGAACCAGATTGCTTCGTGCCTCGCAATGACAATCCAAAATGTCATTGCGAGTAAAGAGAAACGAAATCAAGAAATCTTGTTAATCACAACTGTCATAGCGAACGACGAAAGGAGTGTGGCTATCTGGTAATCAAGCTGTCTCTTATA
>CAJXRL010000142.1 GCA_913059105.1 uncultured Flavobacteriales bacterium | reverse complement strand
CCACTTGACTCTATAAGAATTACGCCAACATCATTATAGCTTTCCTTACTACGTTTATACCAAATCCAAGCTTTAATTTCCTCTTTTGAAATTTCAGAATTATACTGTTCCATGATCTCGTCAAACGACGTAAGGTCAAAATCTAAATCATTTTCTTTAGGTTTCGTTTCTTTCCTTTTTTTACTAAGATTAAGAGCTTTCTTGATGTTCTTTTCTGCAACTTCATCCTCAACTAAATCGGTTATAGTAGGCTTTAATATAGTCTCAGTAACTTCATCTTCGTCGGCAGAAACCTTCAATAGGTTCAATTCTTTTTGTTTTACAATCTCATTCATATTGCCTTTTATTTTGACAATATTTTCTCCAAATTGATTGGTTGATTGATAAGGGTTTCCTAATACTAAATTTTCATTTTTCTTAAAATAACTCCCATCATTTAATAGCGCTAAGTTGTTTTTTATTTGATTTTTATCTTCGTCTCCCTTAGCTTGAAAAGCATCATATAATTTCTTAAAATCAATATCAAGGAAAGCCTCCATGGGCAAAGTTCCATCATAAAGCATCTCATTACTACCTGCAATAGAAGTTCGGTAAACAATTGCAGGAATATATTTAATCCCAAGAGTTGTGTAAGCAGCTATTTGACTAAAGCCTGCTATTGTTTTAAAGCGATTTTTATTGGGTACACCATCAACTAAAATGTGGTCAAGTTTCGCAAAAAGAAAAATTGGTGGTTTTAAAGGTTTGTTGTTTCTAATTTCAGAAATACATTGCTTAATACCCTCCACATAAATAGGTGGAGAATTCTCTTGTTTCAAGCCGGCTGCATAGGTATCTTCTAGCTTTACCATTTCCAAATTAGCAAGCTTCCCGGTATCCACCCAATTATCTTGTCCGTAGTATTCAACAAACTGTTTGAACGACTTGAATTTTAAAATTTCTTCCTTCCACAATTCTTTATGCTCCCCACTTAAAATATCTTCTGTCAAATCTTTCATTTTCTTTAGTTTATTTGGTGTTCTAATTCTTGCTCTATTAGAGCTAATGCAGATCCGATTGGCATTCCATCTTTTGCGACATAACGAATTACCATTTCTTCAATTTTTTGATAGCCTTGTTTGGTTGCTCTTAATTCACAAAGCTTTCCCCAAACTACAGGATCACATTCTCCAATTTCATTTTGAATTGCTTGCTTTAATTCACCTATTAGTGTTTTATCTTTCATGTCATTTATTTTTTGCGAAATACTACGATGTCAGTTCCAACTTCTGTGTGCTGAAAGATTCCATGTGGAAGTCTTCGAGCTTCTAAAAAATCAGCTTTAGCCATTACCATTTCTTTTAAAGTGTTATATTTTGAATTGTTATCTAAAAAACTTTGTGGAATTACCATAATCAGCAATCCGTTTTTATTCAATACGTCGAGTCCTCTTGTCAGAAAATATTGATCGTAAGTAATTGCTTTAGTCCTTTTCTTTTCGCCCATTCCCGCAAACCTTCCGCTAAACCCTCCGTAAGGTGGATTCCCAATTACTAAGTCGAAAGGCTCACTTCTAAATTTTCCTTTGAGATAGACATTGCCGTTGAAGAAAAGATTCTCGAATGACTTATTGTGAATAATGGATGTTGGGTAAAGGATTTGGGCAATTTTGGCAGAGAATTTATTTGTTTCGTATCCTTCAATACGAACACCATGTGGAGCATACGCTAAGAATTTTCCAATGCCGCAAGATGGTTCTAAAACAGCTCCGGTTGTATAGCCATGCTTATAAGCAAAACCCCACATGAATTTTATAATTTCATCAGGAGTGTAATATTCATAAAGCAAGCCTCTATTAACCTCAGACAATTTAGAGCCACCATAACCACTGTATTGCTTTAATAACTCTAAATCCTCAAATGAATATTTTGTCAAGTAATTTCCATTTTTATCAACGATTGATTCTATTTCTCTATTGAGTTTTATGCGCTTGCTTTCTTTAGTTGGTTTGTCTTTAATGTCAACTTTTTGTACCCTCGATTTTGGCAGACTAATTAGTTTTTCTCCATCTTGAAGATTCAGTAATAATCCATGAAGCGCAAGTTTTGAGTTCTCATCTTGTTTTTTAACTGCCTTTTCAATTAGCTGAACAGTCTGAGATAATTGTAGGTTATAATCGTTTTTGCCTAACTTTTTATATTCAATAATGAATTGAAGTAAAACCTTTTGACGGTTGCTATTATTTGCAAGACCAATTATTTCATTCTCGTCTTCTTCGGCAAGAATGTTCAAGTAATTCTGAATAACTTTTCCTAAATGCTGAATATGATATGAATAGCCCGAATAATGAAATTTTTGATTTAAATTAGAATCGCTCAAATGCCAATAAGCACTTTCTAAATTTTGATAATAGAATTTGGGGGTTTCAAACATTATTTCAGAATCGAACAGCAAAGGGTCGTCATCTGAGGTTTGATATTTATGGAAATTTTTGTTGGTTATTTTGCTTTTAAAAATTGTTTTCCAAAAGGTAGCGTTAGGTTTTAAAGGAATCGAAATAGCCTTTACTTGTGAATTAATGAAGCTCTCATCTTTCCAAACTGCATTTATTTGAATCAATTCTTCAGGGTCACAATGTGTCTTTAATAGTTTTAGAAAATCGTTTGCTAAATCAAATTTCCGAGTAGATTCATATTTATTCTCTGTAGTTATGACATTGGTAATTACTTCAACTGAAATAGCAGGTATTTTGGGTTGATATTCATCTATTTGCTGTTGTTTTAAATTCCCTAAATCAATCTTATCCAAAAGCGATAAATAGAACCCTTTTGTTTTTATAGATTTGGTTCTATTTTTTACAAACTCTGTAAAACGATTATCTTGATTATAATGGTTCTTCAATAGGTGATGAATTACAACTTTTTGCATTAATTCAGCATCATATTGAGGATGGTAATTCTCTGTAAACAATTCGAAGTCAGCAATTAATTCATCTCCATTTTGCCATTTAACTTTGTAAATAATTCCATTATGCCCGTAAGGCTCCTTGGTATGGCTTCTAAGCCAATCATTCGCTGATTCCCATGAATTAAACTCTTCAGTTTCATTGGCAGTTAATAGTATTGTTTCAATTGGCGAAAAAGCAAGTAGTTCAGGAGCTACCTTTTTGGTTAAAGCATCATTTGAAATAACGTTAACTTCTTCTTCGTATAAAGCGAACAGATGGCCATCTCGAAGTAATTCTTTAATCCATGGCTCAAAATCCTTTGGATTAAAATCAGAATGGATCAGTAATTCGCCTTCATCGTTTTTCAAATTGGAATTAACGATAATGCATTTTTTCTTTGCTTGGTTTAATCGTAAAAATATGTTTGAATCATACCCACTTTTAGAATCTCTCGATTTTGATTCCAAAGAAACATCAATTAAATTTCCAATCGTTTCTGATTCTACTTTGAAGATAACCTTTGAATATCTCGAAACAGTTGAAAGAGATTCAGAATATTTAACACCTCTTTCTATATGTTGGAACAACTCCGGAATTAATTTTAATAGAATTTGAAAGTTTGCTTTTTGAATATTTGATTCCGCAATAAGTAGTTCCTTTTTTGACGAATCTTTTTCTTGTGTTACACTATCTTTTACACTTTTAAGTGCACCACTTTTTTGTGTCTTAATATCAATTACACTTTCAGGTGTAACACTTTTCGGTGTCACAATATCTATTACACTTCGAGGTGTAACACTTTTTTGTACTTCGTTAATTGTCTCATTTATTGGCGATTCTATTTTTTTGGTCGCAATATCTATTACACCTACAGGTGAAACACTTTTCTGTGTGACGATATCTGTTGCACTTTGAGGTGTAACACTCTTTTGTGTTTCGACATCTGTTACACTTTCAGGTGTAACACTTTCTATTTCATTTAGAGGTGTAACTTCTTTTTTTACCTCTAACGTTTCTTCAACATTTTGTTCTGAATTACTAGAATTTTTTACTGAGTTAACAGGTAATTTTTCAATTTCTAATTTGCTAAAATTGGGTACTTCTAATTTCTGATTAACTTCATTTTTTGATTTATTTGATAAACCATTACCTAGCGGAAATGGAAAAGCTGCGACTACGTTTTCTTTAAGAAATAATTCTATCGCAATTGTTTTTGTAGGTCTTTTAGCAACTGTTGCTGAAATAAAATTGTCTGCGTATTTTGTTAACCCATAAAGATTTGCAATTCCATTTTTTCTAATTTCATGGGGTTCAAAGCTTAATTGAATATCGGTATCAACTTTCCCTTCACTATTTTCAAACTGAATACTGAATATTGAAAATTGACCAACCTTAATGTTTGTTTTAATTGGGATGAAGCTAGGTTCGTAAGGAATGTCTATTGGGTACTCTCCAACTTCTAAACAAGTCTGCATTAATAAGGCAAACTTTTCAGATAAGGAGTCATTTTCGACTTCTGAAATAAAAACTAAAGAGTTTTTTGGTTTTCTAAAGCCCATTGCATTGTATATGCTAATGGTTAAATCATCAGGAAATTCATCAAAAAGAACTTCACATCTTCCTACTATATTTTTAGGAATAACGGTGGTTTTAAAAATTCTGCGTGGCTTAAACATAATTTATCATTTTTAAATTTTGGGCATAAAAACTCTGTTTCAGCTTTGAAAGGCTGATTTGTTGGGTTGAATTAGATCGGGATTCGTTTCAGGGAGATAGTGTTTAAACTAACTTTGAGTGTATTTTCTTAGTCCTTTTGACAAGGCTTAAGATGTAAAAGAGGCAAGTGTTAAAACGATGCTTTTTACTGAGGTTGGGTAAACCTATTTATATATGTTGACTAGTTGTGAAGCCCTCTCAGGATTCCAACTAAGGTGTTTTAATGCCATGCCTTGAGCAGATTTACCTGCTTTTCTTGCCAGATTCCTGTCTTTAAATAGCTTTTGAATGAGGGATTCTAAGGATTCAGTTTTACTTATCACAAAACCATTCACATTCGGCTTAATGAATCTTCTTGATTGATTCTTTACGTCACATAAAATGGGCAGTGACAATAAAGCTAATTCGCCATATTGGAAGATTGCTTTTTCCTGTTCATATTTGAGATTAATTCCGAGTAATATCACAAAATCAAGATTCATCTTTTCAATAGTGGTGAAATAGTCTAGGAACTTAACGGATTTAATGAATACGACATTAATTGAATCAGGGTAAATGAATTTACTTTTGTCATAACTGTAGACGTATAAGGTAATTTCTTTCTTTTCTAGAAGAGCTAGCTTGGCAATTACATCTATTGTTTTTTGGTTAAAATTACCTTCTTGTAATCCAATTCTTATGGAGCTACTACTTTCTATAATATCATCAGATCTCCGAAGCAAATAACTCGAAACAAGAAAGGTTGGTAAACAGGTAAACCGCTTATTCTGATCTTTGAATTTATCTTCAAATTGAGCTTTTACTACATCTCTTAATTGAGATGAACTGCAAGATATAGTATCTGTGAGTTTTAAATTATTGAGTAATTGCTCTTCAATTAATTGAGTATTGTCTTCGGAGCGTTCATTAGGGGTGAAATGTGGGCTATCAAGGTCCATGATAAATTTAACACTGGGATTCACCTCTAGAATTGAACTAAACATCTTCCTGCAATTAAACAATAGAGCAGGAAATACAATGTAATCAGCCCAAGTAATTAAGTCTGTAGCAAGAAATACTTCGTAATCCTCAAAACTTTTGTTGAAGTCTCTTTTTTGAATGGTTGCTATAATCGCTGAATGAGTTTCAGAATCGTTCAGCATGAGGTAAGGTAAATACGTGCGGTAGAAACCAACTCTTGCTAGTAAACATTGAACAAAAAGCACATGCTTCTTTCCATCTTCCATATTCAGTTCTGGATATTTCTTTCCTAAACTTCCATCACCTTTAAGTTCAGTGTAGTGGCTCATTACTTGCTTTTTTACTTCTTCTGCTTTCATGCTTTAACTCATTAATGCTACAATTTCTTTGATCTCCACCTTTCTCACAAACTTCTCTTTGTGATAGAGTAGGCCTATTAAAACATCGTTTTGCGTTTTTAAAATCAAACGGATATCAGCTTTTTTTGCTTCTAGATTGGTTGCCTGAATTTTAATAAATGCTGCAATTAAGCCCTCTATCATTTCTGAATAATTATCTAACATTTGTCTAATTTTTGGTGTGATTTTTTTGGTAATCACATTCTTTCAAAATTTTGCGGGTGAGCTTTGAAATGCCTTCAGGTACCTTTTGTCCGTTACTATGATGAGATTGGTAGCTTTTGGTGAAATTCAAAACACTCTCAATGGAAGACCGGTCAACTTTAGCTTTTCCTGAAATGAATTCTGTGAGGTATAATTCTGCGAGTATTTGTTGGTAATAAGTTTCCAACTTTCTATCTCCTAGAATGTCTTTCTGCAGTTGTTTGAATAGCTTTTGTGGCTTCACACCATACTTTTTACAAATAGACAGGAGCCTTTGGTCAAGTTCAATTGTTATACTTACTTTTTCTTTACTCATGTTCATTCATTTTAAACTTTGATCGGAACGTTTGAGTTACCCAGCTCAAACGTTCCTCGTCCTTTTCTCATCCAATGTGAATTCTTCATCATTTTCCAACTTCATATTCACATCATTTTCTAAAAGGACTACATCAAAGCAGGCCTTCATTAAAAGATTTGTTGGTCAAACTCTCTTCATAATCGTTCTCCATTTCTAACCGGCGGTCTTTCTCTGAAGGCATAAAATTCATGAGCGAATCCTTATCAACCATCAGTTCACCTTGTTCCGTATTGTAGTGTCCCTGTAAATCACCACTCTGAATGAGGTTATCTAAAACCTCTTCAGTATAGCCACAGAGATGCAATTGGGTACTTCGGTTACACAGTTGGCTGATACTAATTGCTCTGCTCATAAATTTTCATTTTTCGTTTGTAATAAATTGACAATGCAAATTACCGAGGCTTAAACTGTTCTCATGAACGGTGTAGTACCAGAAATCGGGTGTTTCGTAAATTGCGGGGAATACGGGTAAAACGGGGGTGCAGGTTGAATGCCTCTATTTTAGGAGAGTTGGGAGCTTTCTTTAGTCAAATACAGTGATAATAGAGGAGGGGAAAAGTTTTATTTTGAATCAACTTTTAGAGTTGAGAGTGTAATAAGAAACGACCTTGATTACAGTTCATTATTTATTTTCGCTT
>CAJXRL010000141.1 GCA_913059105.1 uncultured Flavobacteriales bacterium | reverse complement strand
ACAGAGTAGATCGTCGGCAGCGTCAGATGTGTATAAGAGACAGTACATGGAACAATCAATGCACTACAACAGATCCTGATAAATTAATTCACTCTTCAATATCAACGGAAGCTACAAAAAGCATGACCGGAAATTTTCTTCTAGCAAGAATAAATAATGACTTAAGCACACCTCTGCCTGTTTTTAAGCAAATAGTTACGATAGGAAGTTCTACGCTAAAAAATTATGAATTGAGTTTAGACGCTTTCAGTTATTTAGATGATGATCATATATTTAATCCGACTTGTATTCCACAATTTGAGGTTAGTATAAATGGTCTGCCTCAACCGTACCTTACCGGGAAGTTTAATAATTTGTATCCAATTTGGCAAGATTTTCACAAGCCCTGTACGCCATATAATACAGGCACTACAACGGTAAAATCTCAACACGTAAATGATAAATGGAGCATTCCCTGGGAAAATTTTAAGATTGACTTTCAATCAGCCAATTCAACTATTGAAATTGAAATTGGTGTTGTTGGTGTAGGTAACAGTCAAAATTGTGGTAACCAAGAGTATTATTATTGGGGCTTCGATAATATTACTGTGAGAGAAAAATGCAATGTGGCAAGGTACCCTAATTTTTGTCATGCTAATGTTACTGACAAAATTTACATTCAGAACCCGGCTAATGAATGCGAAGCAGAAATAGAGTTCACTGCAGAATACAATGCTAAACTATTGTATCGAAACTACATGGATAGTGTTAAGCTTGCTTTTAGAGACGGCTACGTTAAAAAGTGTTTAAATGTATACGATGATTTTAAGTTAAACTTTGAAGAAGATGAGCACCACTACACTTTATATTATTACGATCAAGCCGGTAATTTGGTGCGAACAGTTCCTCCGAAAGGGGTGAGTAAAATACCATATAGTGGATTAGCTAAAGTAAAATTGGATAGAAAGTTAAAGCAAAAGGCTACTTATACTGAGCATACAATGGCTACCACGTATCAATACAATAGTTTGGGTCAATTAATTCAGCAAAGTGTTCCTGATCATGATGATTTAGACATTTATGAATCCAATTACGTGCCAAATGCAAATTCTGGTTTACCGAGTGATTTTTTTATTCGTGACGTTGCCTTTACCAATTCTTTGGAAGGAGTATTAGTTGGTTTTAGAGACTTGTCTGGTGGAGGAAGAGAAGGCTTAATTTTTAAAACAAATGATGGTGGTACTACTTGGAACGAAGCAACTAGTTATGGCACTGACAATTATAATTACATTGATGATTATGGCAATGTAGTAGGAGCAGGCGGTAGTTTATTATTAAAAGTAGGATCTAATTATAATAAAAAAAGTACACCGACCAATGAGAATCTAATATTTAAAACGACAGAACTAGATTTAGATCATTTTAAAATATTTTCGGAATCTGGAAAATTTTGGGAAACTTTTGACCACGGAGATTCCTGGTCTACTGCAAACTCTGCTTTAAAAAGCAAAACAGTTGGACTCATTGCAAAATATGATGTTGATGGTAACGGAGAAGGAATCGCGGTTAGCAGTTCTGGGCAAATTTTTAGAACAACAAACTTTGGTGTTAATTGGACGGTCAGCAACATCATCTCTTCCGGAGCTTTAACCTCAGTTGCAAACTTAGGAGGTAAGTTTATCTTGGTTGGAAAGAATGGATTGCTTCACGAATACAACAATGCAGCAAGCATATCCGATATACAAGAAAGTATAGATGGGGACTTTGAATTTATAAAATCCATAGGAGGTAATTTGCTGTATGGAGTGGACGAAGATGCTCAGTATGGACCTGGGAAAAGCATATCAAAATCATCAGATGGCGGTACAACGTGGTCAACCATTTTATCTGGCAATAACACCATTTACGACGTAGAATTTACGAGCAGTACTACCGCATATTACATTGACAATACCGCCATTCTTAAATCAACCGTTGGCGGAACAACGTGGAGTACTCCTACAAATCAACCAAGTGGAGGTAATTTAAGGAGCTTGTACATTGAAGGTTCAAATACTTTTATTGGCAACAGCAGTGGTAAAATTAATTACTCAATAAATAATGCAACCTTCTCACAAACTGGAACAATAGGCGCTGGACAAGAAGTGAAAAAAATGAGCGTTGATTTAGCTGGTGGGAAAGCGGTAGCTTTAATTGGAGATGACATCTATTTTGCAAATGGAACAGCAAATAATTTTGCAAGTTTTGTTTGGACAGAACTCGGCTCAGTAAAAACTGAATTTAATACTGACGTGTTTGTAGATATTCATGCAACTGACGTAAATAACATATATGCCGTCACTGCAGATGGAAAGGTGGCCTATTCAACTAGTGGAGGATCTTTTTCGAACGGAAATGTTAATTGGATGGAAAAGTCAAACCTTGCTCTTTCAAATTCTTCAATAAAAAGCTTTACCATTAGTTCACCTACTGGAACAGGAATTATGGTTGGTAATGAAGGTACAGTTTGGTCAACAGCTGACGGAGGTGCTCTTTGGACTAACCTTTCTAACTCTTTTAAGCCTCTGCCATTAACCTCGGTTGCGTTTGACGATAATTACCCGTTAGAAGCTTTTATTGTTGGGGATAACGGAACATTTCTTCATTCCGAAGATAAGGGGATTAGTTGGAAAATATTGAATAGCGGTACATCGGCAAATTTAAAGGATTTGGGCATGGACAACAACTCCGGAATTTTAGTTGGCGATGGGGTTATTGCTGAAGTATTTAGTAGCTCAGCGCCTATTATAACAAACACAATTACAAATTATAAAGAAATATTTTACAGTCCAACAAAATCTGTTTTATTGCATGACCAAGGAATTCATTATGGTTCAAGCATGGCAGCTTTAAATAGCTCTAACTTACCTGTCGGCGAACTTGTAAATCCAAATTCAATTGTTATGTTGGGTAACGAATATTCAATTGCAGCAAACGATGGGAAAATATACAATAGCAGTAATTTTGGAGCTAGTTGGGCAAAAATCAATGACTTCATTCCTCCAACTTTGTTAAGCATTAACAAAGTAAATTCAAATGTTCTTTTAGTAGGGGGTATTGGTTATTACATAGGAATAAGTACAGATGGTGGCAATAGTTGGGCAGAATACGTTACGCCAACTAGTAATGATATTTCTTTGCCAAACGAATACGTGAGAGACCTGCACTTTACTGATAAAAACCACGGATTAATTGTTTCTGGTGATGGAAGAGCTTTTACTTATGATTCTAGTAGAACCCCTATGTGGAAAGCTTGCGTGCTCGAAGTTGGTGGTAGTTTAAGTACTATGAATACAGGAGTTGGCTTATATCATATTGATATGCTCAACGATAATATTGGATTAATAACAGGAAAATCGAATATCTATTATACTGAGTCTGGTATTGAAGGCCCTTGGAAAAAAGTGGTGAATTCGTCTACTACTAACTATGGCTTTATTGGACAAATGGTAGATCCAGACTATGGTTTTGTAGGTGGACTAAGTGGAAAGATAAGTGTAATAGAAAGAGATCCTATTACCAATAGGTTAGGAATTACGCTAAAATCAACTAGAGTGCTGAACAATAATCACGTACGGGCTATACATTTTGTTGATAGAAAAAGAGGTTATGCTGTAGGCAGCCTTGATGATTTATTTGTAACACGTGATGGCGGTGACAGTTGGGAACCCAAAGGTTCGATTTTAAATGGTTCGCCACACATATTTGTGTTAGGCTTTTTTAGTTCTGGTAAAGGTTATGTTGGAGGCTACAATGGAGAGTTTGGATTTATCACTGATTTCTCTGATTACTTCTCAGACCGCTTTTATTACGACAAGTTGGGCCGTTTGGTAGCATCGCAAAATGCGAAGCAATACAATGCAGATGATAAAACCTATAGTTATACTTTATACGATGAATTAGGGCGTATTAGTGAAGTGGGTGAATTGTTGGCAGCTACAAGTCAAATTGAAAGTAATTACCGCAAAGGGCTTTTAGAACCTGTTTTGTTTGATGCCTGGATTTCAACAGCTAGCAAAAATCAAATTTCAAGAACATATTACGACAACGCAACAACTTGCAATACTGATCTGGAACAGCAGCACCTACGTTCCCGAGTTACTACTTCAACATATCAAGAGTTTGATAACGTAGAACCTTGCGTATACGATTATGCTACGCATTACAGTTACGATGTACACGGAAACGTAAAAACGTTGTATCAAGAATTTTCTGACCTAACACATTTGGAGCAACAGTTTAAGCGGATAGATTATGAGTACGATTTAATTAGCGGAAATGTAATGCAGGTGAAGTACCAAGCTGGCATGAGAGATCAATTTTACCACCGATACCAATACGATGCAGACAATAGAATAACTGCCGTATTAACCTCTTCAAATGGATTACAATGGAGTAATGATGCAAGTTATGAGTACTACCGACACGGACCACTTAAAAGAACTGCACTGGGCGATTGGAAAGTTCAAGGAATTGATTTTGCGTACACCGTGCAAGGCTGGTTAAAAGGAATAAACTCTAACTCTTTAAGAAGTGATAGAGATATGGGACGAGATGCAACTGCTTCGGCTAACAATAACAATTACGTAGCAAAAGATGCCGTTGGGTATAATTTAGGATATTTCCAAAATGATTATACGTCTATTGGTAGCCCGGCAGCTAATTTTGAAGCAAGTATAAGTGGCAGTTACATTGCCAATAACATGAAAAATTTGTACAATGGGAACATTGCATACATGACCACTACTTTTATTGACGATGCAACAAATGCTGCAGGCCCGCAAGCCATGATTTATAAGTATGACCAGCTAAACAGAATAAAAGGCGCAGAGGCCTATACAACTATGGATGTGAATGGAAACAGTTGGGGCAATAGCAGTTTAGCATACGACAAGTACAAAACCGAATACAACTATGATGCAAATGGTAACTTAACCCGTTTAGCAAGAAATGACCAATACGGTGACCAAATGGATGTATTAAAGTACAAGTATCACCATAAAGAATATGAGACTATAGGAGTGACTAATGATTGGCACGGGAAAAACACTAACCGATTGTTGGCTGCTCAAGACAGCATAAACAATGGAACAAGTGGACCAGACATAAAAAACGGACAAGTATTTGATGATGATGTTTTAGCCAATAACAATTACGAATACGATGCAATTGGAAATTTAATTAAAGATGAGCAAGAGCAAATTGAAAACATTGAGTGGACTGTTTCTGGTAAAGTAAAAGCAATTACGAGGTATGTTGAAGAGGGTGTAACTAAGCCAGATCTTGAATTCTTTTACGATGCACAAGGCAATAGGGTAAAGAAAATTGTAAAACCAAAACAAGCGGATGGAAGCATAGAAGACCTTGTAAAATGGACGGAAACTTATTATGTAAGAGATGCTCAAGGAAATATTTTGAGCACCTATAGCTCTGCCTTTTCATCTACTGCAGAAGCCACTGAAATTGAAGAAACTTTAGTGCAAAAAGAATTGAACCTTTTTGGATCTGACCGTTTAGGAGTATATAACAGAGCAGAACCTGTTGCAAAAGGAGTAATAAACTATACGACAACAAGCAACGGGTCTATTAGCAAGGCATTAGTACAAGCAATAAGCCTAAGTGAAGTTGAAGACGAAAACATTGACTTTAGAGGTAAGAAGAACTATGAAATGAAAAACCATTTGGGTAATGTGCTTGCGACAATTACCGACCAAAAAACACCAGTGGTAAACACTACTACTAGCACAAGTATTGTTTTTACTGAGGAATTTGGAGAAGAAAATTGGAGCTTTTTGGGAGAAGAAGTGGAAGGAGAATTGTCTCAAACAACTAAAATGGATGTTACCCTTTATGATGAGAGCGGGGAGGTCACGAGAAGTTTAGATTATACGGCAGACGCCAATTGCAGCTACCAGTATTGTTTTACTATGGCCGAAGGTTTTACCCAAGGAAGTCTATATTTTAGATTATATACAGGTGATTTTGGGCAAATTTCTGAGCAACTTGTACTTCCTGGCGAAAATTGCTTTACCATTGACCTTGCTGCTGTGGGCAACATAGGTTTTTATTTGGCCGACCATGCAAATGGAGGAACATTTACAATTACTGAGGCTAGTTTGAGTAAAACCTGCACAAACGGCAGTTTAGCTTACTTTGAGCCAGTAGTAACCAGCCGACAAGACTATTACCCTTTTGGCATGCAGATGCCAGGGAGATCTTTTAGCTCAGGATCACAATACAGGTATGGTTTTAATGGGAAAGAAAAAGATGATGAAGTTAGCGGAAACGGAAATTCATATGATTATGGATTTAGAATTTACAATCCAAGAATTGGAAAGTTTTTATCCGTTGATCCTCTAACTGCATCTTTTCCCTGGTACACTCCTTATCAATACGCAGGGAATACTCCTATTTGGGCTTTTGATTTAGATGGACTTGAAGAAGCATTTGCGACAGACTATGTCGATAAAAAGGGAAAGTATAAACGTAGAATATTTTTAAATCCAAATGCAAAACCAGGAGATGTTGGAACTATCCAATTTAAATATTCAGATGAGTCTAGTTCATCGATTGTTAATGCTGATAATAAGATGCTTAACTTAATTGCTAGAATGAAGAACTCTCAAAAAGCTTATGATGAAGGTAGCGCAAATGAAAAAACTAATGCTTTTATCCAAACTCTTGAAGGTCCTACAACTTTAGAGAAGCCAGTTTTGCAGAGACCTCGGCCAGTGCCGCCTTCACCGCCGAACCCTGCACCACCTATAGCAGCACCAGCTGTAAATGTTATTATACCACCGCCACCGCCACCAGTGGCTCCGAAAGCTGCTTTAACTTCGCCGGTACCAGATGGTGCAGCAGTTGGATGGTTTACTTATATTCCGGGTGTGACAGAATCCCCAAAGCAAGGAGGTTTTGAATCTGATATGAAGGAACTTGCAGATTGGTTAAAAGTGAATTCTGAATATAATGTAACCATCACTCAAGGTGACATAGGTGGAAGTTGGGATGAAAAAATAATACCAGTTTTTGGAACTAACACAATTAATGATAGATATAATTATATGCAAAGTGAAAGAGGAAAGGCATTAATTGGGCACGGGATTGACGTGAATAATAGAGTGAATTTTGAAAAGGGTTCTCTTGATGCTGTCTCTTATACACATCTGACGCTGCCGACGATC
>CAJXRL010000140.1 GCA_913059105.1 uncultured Flavobacteriales bacterium | reverse complement strand
TCTACACAGAGTAGATCGTCGGCAGCGTCAGATGTGTATAAGAGACAGATCTTCAACTATTAATATATTTACGAGAGCTTTTGTGTTCATTCAAATTGAAGTATTGTTTTAGTAATAATACCCTCTTTTTTGAAATGAACAGTTGCACTTAAATGAATCGCAAAAGTTGTAATCAATTCAAGACCTAAGCTGGTTGAGTTTTTGTTAGGAATAAAACCAGGTCCGTTGTCAAAATATACAAGAGAATTATCTTTAAACGAGATTGAAATGGTTGGATCATCAATGTCTGTAAAAGCGTATTTAAAACTGTTTGTCAGCAGCTCATTAATTATCATTCCGGCAGGGACAGACTCTTTTAATTCTGGTAGGAAATCTTTAACATCGATGTTCAATTTAATTGTTTTTTCAGATTTCCAGAATGCCTTCTTAATGTGCTTGAATAAATCTTCAATGTAATTTTGAAAATCTACACTTTCCATGTCATCTCGTTGGTACAAACTTTCGTGAATTAAAGAAATGGAGTGTATTCTCAATTGACTTTCATGCAGCGCTATTTTAGCCTCTTCGTTATGTATTGATTCATTTTGAAGATACAATAAGCTAGATAGTATGCTGAGGTTATTTTTAACTCGGTGATTTACTTCTCTCAATAATGCTTCTCTCTGCAAAACAAGTTCGTTTAATCTAATGTTCTTTTTAGATATAATTTTCTTTTGATCTTCCAATTCATCTCTTTGAGTGGAGACGATTCTTTTTTGTTTATTCAACGTATAAGAATAATAGAAGGCAAGTAATACGATTACAACAGCTGCTATAAGAAAAATTGTGAGAATATTTTTTTGACTTTTCTCTTCTATAATTTGCTTTTTGCTGCGTTCAAGACTAAGCTGCTGTCTTAATATTTCTTCCTCTTTTTCTTTTACATTAAATTTTACAGATAACGAGGTAAGCTTATCATTGAATTTTGAAGTCTCAATTTCTGTCAAGATTGCATTCGATTGCTGAATATAATGCATGGCTTTTTTATATTCGCCATTCTTTTCATATAGTCTTCCTAATGCACCGTAAAAACCTCCTTTTTCCCAACCCCAATTGGATTGATTTACCATTTCTAGTTTGGGTAACAATAATTTTATTCCATCATCAATCCTGTTTGTCCGATTGAGAAAACGTACTAGATTTATTCTCGCATTGGTAGCATAAATATCATAACCAATGGAATCCCAATTTTGAATTGCTTTCAATAAAAACTTTTCAGCTCGTGCATCAGGAGGTTTTTTCTCCAAATAAATGTATCCTAAAGAATTAGAAGAGTTCGCGGCTAAGTCCAAATCTCCATTTTCTTCTGCTAATTCTATGGTTTTTAGACTCAATTTTTCAATTGAATCAGGAAATATTTTAGCTTGAATAAATAGTGCAGACCTTCTGTCGTACAATCTAGCAGTTTGTCGCCAGCTCTCCTTGCTTTTAAAAATTCCTAAAAGAGCTTCAGCTTCGTTTAAGTTTTCAAATCCTTGATTGTAGTTCTGAGTGGCTCGAAAAAGCTCCCCAAGTGATATCTTGGCGGTTATTAACGAAGAAGTATCTCCATACTTCCTAGCTAATTCTGCCGCTTTATACAGGAATTTTAAAGAACTCTGAAAATCCATTGTGCTAATCTTTCTATGTTCAGAGAGAACCATTAGATAGCGCATATAGATTAATGAATCTTGCGAAAAATCGTAGTTGGAGAAAGCAAATGAGACAATCGAATCAACTTCTAGAAAACTACCTTCTTTCAGTTTAATGAAGGACTGTAAATAGCTTTTTTCAATTTTAGAAAGGCTGTCGTTATTAGTGATGTTTTCTAGAACACTGCTTGGGTTTTTAATTGCTAGTTGCTTAAATTCTGCTAAAGTTCTTTTTTGACCAAAAAGATTTGCAATTGAAACAAAGATTAAAAATGTAAGTATTGCTTGGTGTCTTAGCATGGGTTAATAATCAACTTCAAAATTGTATTAATAGGGTAATATCAAGGAATAGATTGTAATTCACATAACACAGATTGATCAATTGGAAAGATAGAATGAGAACTTGGGATTTCTAATGAATAAGCCCGCTGTCACTCTAAGAGTAAACAACGGGCTCCAACCAAACCAAGTCTTGAATATTTCTTACAATATCAAGACAATCTATAAATGCTTTTGTTTTGAGATTTTCGTTTTTTTTTGAAAAAAAAATTATGCTTCATCTTCAATTAGCCAAAGCGCCTCTTCTAATTCGCCTTTTGTTTTGTTGTCATTCTTTTCGTTAGCTAGTTTTATACCTGTTCTGTATATACCCATTGCCTTTTCCATCTTGTTTTTGCCCTCGTACAAAGCACCAAGCTTATAATATGCTCCCAAATAATTAGGGTCAGTTTTTATTAAACCTTCAATAATATAAATTGCTTCTTTATTCTCTCCAACCTTTTCGTGCTCAAGAGCCAACGCATACGTCAAAAAACTATCTTGCTTATCGGTCTTAAGCATCTTTTTTATTTCGTCAATTCGGCTCATGGGTTTTCGGTTATTGTGCGAATATACTTACTAATTTTATTTAATTCCTTTGGAGAAAACCACTCGATTTTTTGATTTCTCTTAAACCAAGTGAGTTGTCTTTTAGCGTATCTTCTACTATTTGTCTTTATTTTTTCAACGCATAAATTCCAATCCATTTTGTTATCTAAG
This sequence comes from uncultured Flavobacteriales bacterium, assembly GCA_913059105.1. Lineage (GTDB taxonomy): Bacteria > Bacteroidota > Bacteroidia > Flavobacteriales_E > Vicingaceae > NORP294. The sequence continues at coordinate 4,577 of CAJXRL010000140.1, read as the reverse complement.
TAATCGAATACTTCTTTATAACCGACAGTGTTTAATGCGTTTTTTTCTTTGTATGAAACTACTGATTTAACTTCATTGAGTAAGCCATTCGCTACCATTAAATCAACTCTTTGATTTATTCTATCATAAAGTAGTTTTCGGGGTAATTCTAATCCAATTTGAATGATATTGAAGTCTCTTTTTTTAGCAATCCCTTTTTTTACTTCGGCATTACTCTTGCCAGTTAATTTGCAAATTTCAATTGCACGCATTAACCTTTTGCTATTTTGAAGATCAATGTTCCTGTATTCTTCAGGGTCTATTTGCAAAAGAGTTTCTTGCAAATAGGTGAGGCCTTGTTCTAGGTAATTTTTATTTAATTCCGCTCGTAAGGCTTTATCGGCAGTTGGGATCTCATTGTCGAAACCTTTTATAACAGCATCAACATACATTCCGGAGCCTCCGCACATGATGGCGACATCGTTCTTTTCAAAGTAGCTTGACAAAAACTCAATTACTTCATTTTCAAATTTGCTGGCATTATAGTCTTCTTTTATAGAAAGATTATTTACGAAGTGATGAGGGACTTTTATTAATTCTAAATCAGTAGGTTTTGCAGTTCCTATTGAAATTTCTTTGTAAAATTGTCTTGAATCAGATGATATAATATCGGCATTCAGTTGCTCTGCAAGGCTAATGGCGGTAGATGTTTTACCCACTCCTGTGGGCCCTATTATAGATATTAGCGTTTTTTTCACGAACTAAAGGTATTCTTCGTAATCGTCTAATGACTCCATATTCCCACTGTCAAATGGATCTTTAAATAAATCTTCATCTTCTTCAGCAAATTCATCTCCCATCATTGCATTTAATAATATGCTTTGAGCATCTGCTCCGTTCAAGTCTCGTTCTTGTTCTTTAGGAGCGTCACCAAATCGTTTTAACAGCTTTGGCTCTAGCGAATTAGTGTCATTGACTTCAACTTCAATTACTTCTAAATAAAATTTCCATTCATTTAAGTAATCATATACATAGGTCAATTGGTCTCCAACTTCGCTTAAAACATCCTTAACAACGACTTTTTCAATTGTTGGATTTCCGCTATTCATAACATCTTCTAATGGGTATTCTGCATCGTTATCCCAACCTTCCTCTTCTTTAATGAAGGAAGCCAATTCGTTACTTTTAAAATCAAAAGACTTTTTAACTAGCTCATGAATTTGAAGCAAAGTATGATCTTCATTCACCAAAATATCACGGTAAACGGTATTCTGTGTTTCTAATAAGACTTTGATTAAAAATTCTTTCATGTTAAACTAAATTTAAACCCATTGTTATTCCAAGTTGGTGCATAAATTCTCTAGCTTCCGACTCGTTGTTCTGTATTTCGCCTTCTAACATTGCTTCTTTTATGGCGTTTTTAATTTGCCCAACTTCTTTGGAAGGCCCAATGCCAAAGGTTTTCATTATGTCTTCACCAGAAATAGGAGGTTGCCAGTTTCGCAAATGATCTTTTTCTTCAACTTCCTTTATCTTTTCTTCAACTAAAATGAAGTTCTTTTTATATTTTTTAAGTTTTTTTTCATTTTTTGTAGTGATATCTGCAGAGCACAATGTCATCAAATCATCTACATCTTCCCCTGCCTCCAAAAGCAATCTTCTCACCGCAGAGTCTGTCACGGTCTCTTTTACTAAAGCGATTGGTCTTAAATGCAAACGAACTAGTTTTTGAACGTATTTCATTTTAGAATCAAGCGGAAGTTTCAACTTCTTAAAAATCTCTGGGACCATTCTAGCTCCTCGGTCTTCATGGCCGTGAAAAGTCCAACCATGCTTTGGGTCAAAACGTTTGGTAGGCGGTTTAGCAATGTCATGCAATATTGCAGCCCACCTTAACCAAAGGCTATCTGTGTTTGGGCAAATATTATCTAATACCTGAAGGGTGTGATAGAAATTATCTTTATGACCTAGTCCATTCCTTATTTCTACTCCATAAAGTTTTACCATCTCAGGGAAGAAATAATTTAATAAACCTGTATCGAAGAGGTGTTTGAAACCAATAGAAGGGACTTTTGATAAAATGATTTTATTCAGCTCATCTGTAATTCTTTCTTGAGAAATAATTGTAATTCTATCTTTTTCAGAATGCAACGCTTTATACGTTTTGGCTTCCATCTCGAAATTCAATTGAGTTGCAAAACGAATAGCCCGCATCATTCTCAATGGGTCATCAGAAAAAGTTATTTTAGGGTCTAGAGGAGTGCGAATGATTTTATTTGCACAGTCTTTTAATCCTCCAAAGGGGTCAACTAGTTCGCCGAACCTATCTTTATTTAGGCAAATTGCCATTGCATTTATGCTGAAATCTCTTCGGTTTTGATCGTCTTCTAACGTCCCGTTCTCTACCAGTGGGTTACGACTACCTCTATCGTAAGACTCTTTTCGAGCGCCAACAAATTCAATCTCCCATCCTTGATAGATAATCATGGCGGTTCCGAAATTCTTAAAAACGGAGACTTTTTTTATATCTAAGGCCTTTGCTATTGCTTTAGCCAACTCAATACCGCTGCCAACACAGACAATATCAATATCCTTACTGGGTCTTTCAAGAATAATGTCTCGAACAAAACCACCAATAACGTATGTTTCAACTTGCAGTTCATCTGCAACTTGGCTTATTTTGTTAAAAATTGGATGTTTTAGGTGTTCTTGCAAAAGAGAATTTTTGCAAAAGTACGAATTGCCCTTAATTTGCTAAGATTTCTATCTCTCCATTTAGGCGAATTCGCATAATTTTCTCTTTGACTTTATTTTGCTTATTAATCAACTTATAATCAGATGGAATGTTCTCGTTTTGGTCTAGCGCTAAACAAGCAATTGGTTTGTTGAATTTCGAGACTAGGTCATACAATTCTCCATTTTCTAATTTTTGGATTGCAAGACTTCCATCTTTGTTAATCAGGTTTTTGGAGACAAATTGACCACCATCAAGAATCAATGTAAGAGGCGTTGTAGCATAATCCATCATGTCCCAAGCTACCTCTGGTATATCTTTTATGCATTGATTGGCCATTCGATCAGAACCAATAAGTATAGTAAGCTTGTTTGCAGAAACACTCAGAAAGGACTTCGCTAATTCTTCGTTTTTTGCATCGAAAAGTAGGTAAGACTTATCCTTGTAGTCGATTGAAATACATTTGTTATTTCTTAAAAATTCTACTGCTTTTTGAAGCTGATCATTATTCATCATTTAACAAAATTACGCAGCAAAGAAATAAGGCATGGTTTTGGTTAAATTTATTTTTTGTAAAACAACGTTTATGAGGTTACTTCTTGCCTTTTTCTTCATTTTATTAATTCCCAATACGTCAATTCAGGCGCAGCCAACTACAGATGATATTACTGTTTTGGAGTTGGTTGTTATTGATGGGGATACTTTTCCAATGTATACCTTCAAATCAATTACTATAAGTGGTAATAAGCGATTTACAAGAGGAGATCGACGAAGGTATGGAAGGTTAAAGCGCTACGTTGTAAAGGTATTTCCTTACGCGGAATTGGCTGGCGTGATGATGAATGATTTTGATGATACGTTAAAAACGATGAAAAATGAGAAGGATCAAAAGAGATTTTTAGCCGCTGTTGAGGAAGAATTGAAGCAGGAATTTGAAGGAGAATTGAAGAGTTTGACCATAAAGCAAGGGATATTGCTAGTAAAGTTAATTGACCGTCAAACCGGTAATTCTTCTTTTGAGCTAATTAAAACCTTGAGAGGCTCTTTTTCAGCATTTATATGGCAATCTCTCGCAAGGTTATTTGGATCTAATCTAAAGTTAAAATACGATCCTGAAGGTGAAGATTTATTGGTTGAAGAAATAGTTCAGCAAATGGAAAGCGGAGCTATACCTTATCAGAAAAGGGTGCGGAAAAATAAACCTTAGCGAGTTTTTTCAATGTCTAGCCAATCAGTAGTTTTTTGAATCAATTTGACTACAATAATGTATACAGTGAAAATTATGAAAAGCGCATTCCAAAGGCTCATTGTTAGGTCAATTTCATAAAACTTAAAGTAAAATCTAATTTGGTGGAATAGCATAAAAACAATAAACAAAGCAGCAATTCCGCTTTTTTCTTGTCGAATAACTTTTCTCCAAGCAAAATCTAAGCATGGTTTTTCATAATTTGAAAGTCTTGGAATAAAAGGAGGCACATCCTTTGACCACTTTGTGTATTCATCACCAAACTTCTTAATTAAAAACGTTTCTTCAGCGTACATAATACGCTCGTAGTAGAGCCAAAAACTTAAGATGAAGAAAATGTTGAACCAAATATTTTCGGTAAGCATTCCAATACCCAACCACATTAAAAAGTTACCTAGGTAAAGAGGATGCCTAAGTAAAGAATACATGCCTGTTTTGTTAATTCCGTCTGCAATCTGTTTACAGGTATTTCTACCTGATGTATTTGGAATTACAAAACCCAAGGTGTGAATACGAATGAATAAACCGGCTAAAGAAACAATTAAACATATTAATTGATATCCAAATGGAATTCCAAAGCAATATAGCTGTCTCTTATACACATCTCCGAGCCCACGA
>CAJXRL010000139.1 GCA_913059105.1 uncultured Flavobacteriales bacterium | reverse complement strand
GTCTCATTGAGCGGAAAAGTTTATACTGAGCGATAGTCGAAGTGAAATGTAGAGAATTACGAATTAAGAATGTCGAATTACGAAAGTAGAATTAGGAATGTCCAATTAGGAATGTTTAATTGTCACATTGAGCGGAGTCGAAATGTAGAGAATTAAGGGAATTACGAATTGATAATTACGAATAAAGATTAAGGATGAAGGAGAATTTGAATTTTGATCCGGTAATTAATAGACAAAATTAAGAGTATAAGCAAAGGAGAAAAAATGTGGATAAAATACTAGATGATAAATGAGGGTTTGAAATATAAATCCTTATTCTTTCACCTTTTATCTTTCATCTTTTCTTTTTTATAAGAAACGAAAATGAAAAAATACCAATCACAAAACTTTATAGCAGGGAAGTGGGAGAGCCAAGGAAATGGAGATTCTCTGGTTGTATTAGATAAATATCATGCAACAGAAATAGGTAAAATTCCTTACGCAACTGAACAGCAGATGGATGATGCTATTGTTTCTGCAAATGAAGCCTTTGAGATCACTAAAAAATGGTCGGCAGGCAAACGAGCTGAGATGATGCAGAAATTGTATGATCGCTTGGATGTTCGAAAAGATGAGTTTATAGACTTGATTATAAATGAAGGTGGTAAGCCAAGATCGTATGCAACCAACGAAATTGATAGAAGTTTAACAACTTTGAAGTTGGCCATTGAAGAAGCAACTCGTTTTGGAGGAGAAATGGTGCCTATGGATTGGGGTGCCGGTGAAGGAAAAACAGCCTTCACAAAACGTTTCCCAATTGGTGTAATTGCTTGTATTACACCATTTAACTTTCCGTTGAACTTAGTGATGCACAAAGTAGCGCCAGCCTTAGCAACCGGTTGTACAACTGTTATTAAACCTGCACCGCAAGCGCCAATGTCTTGTTTGGCATTTGCCGAATTGTTTGAAGAGGCTGGTTATCCAGCTGGAGTAGTTAATGTTTTAGTTTGTGATATTCCAGTTGCCGAAAAGCTAGTAAGGGACGATCGAGTTGCAAAACTATCTTTTACTGGTAGCGACAAAGTAGGTTGGTACCTCAAAGGAATTTGCGGTAAAAAAAGAGTGACCTTAGAATTAGGAGGGAACGCAGCAGTAATTGTTGATGAGGACACAGACGTAGAATCCATTACAGATTTAGTAGCCAAAGGAGCGTACTTGTATGCAGGGCAAATCTGTATTTCAACACAACGAATTTTTGTTCACACCAAAGTATACGATCGTTTTCAGAGCGCGCTGATAGAATCTATAGGAAAATTGAAAGTAGGTGATGCTCAAGATTCAAGCGTTTTAGTGGGACCCGTTATTGACAAAGGACACATGAATCGTATTGACAGTTGGGTACAAGAGGCGAAGGCTGAAGGAGCTACGATTTTAACTGGAGGCAGAATTGCAAACGATAAACACAATTTGTATGCGCCAACGCTTATAACCAACAGTACATCAAAAATGAAGGTAGCTGCAGATGAAGTATTTGGACCAGTTGCTGTATTAGAAAAAGCTGACAGCTTTGAAGAAGCAGTGCAAATGACAAATGACTCTAAATATGGACTTCAAGTGGGGGTATTTACCAACTCAATGAAAAACTTCAAATTGGCTTCTGAAGAGTTAGAAGTAGGAGGCATTATTATGAACAACATTCCTGGATTTAGAATAGACCACATGCCTTATGGTGGAGTGAAAGACTCAGGTTTAGGTCGTGAAGGTTTGAAGTATGCTATGGATGAAATGACAGAAGGAAAATTGATCGTTTATTAAACTTCTTGAACTAAGAGAATAAAAAGGTCAAGTGCAAACTTGACCTTTTATGTTTTTAAAAATATACTCTTACTATTCTTATAGTGAGGCTGATATATGTCTATTGATTGTAGATTTTATAAATAAAAACGGATTGATTTGATTCCGATTTAATTTCTAATTCTTTTTTTGAATATTGAATAAATGCCTGGTTGTTTTCTACAAGTACTCCATTAATAGTTAGTCTATTAAATTCAGCAAAAATTAGACTTGGCGAATCCACGTTGATAGATTTACTGCCGTTAGCTTTTAATTGAATAGCCGATAAACGATTGGATTTACTCTTGAATCCGTTCTTGTTTGTGATACCAAAGCTTTCTTTATGTCCTTCTGATATTTTTATTGAGACCATTCTATACTCCGAGATTTCCTCGAGTCCATTTTGATTAAAAATATCTCGCTGAACAGCTAGTCTATTTTGATTGGCAGTTTGAAGATTAAAAAACCCATGACGAACATGAATATTGGGAAGGTTAATCTCAACTAATTGGTAATTTTTCATGTTAAAGGCAGAAGCAATTAAGTTTCCTCCTGCTAACAAACCAAACGTGGTCAATCCTGATAACTTAATAAAAGTTCTTCTTTCCATGATTTTTAAGTCAGTCAAATGTTTCTATCAATTGTCCCATTTTACCTTCTTGGTAATCTTCTATTGCTTGACGAATTTCATTTTCTGTGTTCATAACAAATGGACCATAAGTAACAACTTGTTCGCCAATTGGTTCTCCAGATAATAGGATGAATCGACTGCCTTTGTTTACTTTTAATGCAATTTGCTCTCCATCATTATTGAACCATATCATATCTTTTGCTTGGGCAATTTTGTCTTCAATTTCAAGCTCACCATCAAGAATGTAAATCAAAGCGTTAAAACTTTTTTCTATTTCAAGTGATAAATCTGCTCCTGTTTTAGTTTCAAATCTCAATAAAGTTTGAGGACTATACGTTTTTGCCGGTCCCTTTATATTTTCAAATTCTCCAGCTACGACATGTATAATTGCGTTGTCTTTTTTTATCGATGGTGTTTTGTCGGCTGCCAATGGCAAATAGTAGGGCGTTTCCATTTTATGCTTGGAAGGTGTATTTACCCAAAATTGAATGATTTCGTTTTCACCTCCTTGTTCAACCATTTTTTTGCTCGGGCGTTCACTGTGAATTATACCACTTCCTGAATGAATCCATTGAGTTCCCCCCTTCGTAACAACTTCGTTGTTGCCCAACGAGTCTTGATGTTGAACGCCTCCTTTAAAAACAAAAGTTACAGGCGAAAAACCCCTATGTGGATGGGGTCCAACACCCGATTCACTTTGTCCCTTGCCTTTTTTAACAGGGAGTGAACCATGATGAATTAAAATAAACGGATCTATTTGGTCAATACTTTTATCTGGCAAAGGCTGTTGCAAATGAATACCTCCCATATTTACCATTTGAGAAGAGATGATTTTTTTTATTGTTCTGTTTGTCATGTTACTTGTTTTTAAAAACTCACATCTGAGTCATCACAATATGGAGGATTTTATGTCTGTTTGCCTTTATCCATAAGTACAACTGTTAGCCAATTTGTAACTTAATATTCAAAATAAATACATCATCAATTGCTTTATCTCCAAGACTATCAAAGAATGACGTTGAACCGTAACGTACATTATATTTTGAACGGTCAACTTCAATTGTTGCAGTATAGGTGTTTTTGCTTTTGACTATATCAAAAGTAATAGTCTCTGTTTTACCTTTAATTGTCATGGTGCCAGTTACTGAGGCATTGCCATTTGAAAATTTTGTAGCCTTGGTAATGTTAAGGGTAGCGGTCGGAAACTTTTCAACTCCAAAGAAGTCATCAGATTTTAAATGCCCAACTAATTTCGCATTATAACCGGGGTCGGTAAGATCGGTATTGGTGATACTTGTCATATCAATTACGAAAGAGCCGGATACAATTTTTCCATCTTTTTCTGTTAATTCGCCATTTTTTAACTTGATTAGACCTTTATGTTCTCCACCTATTTTTTTCCCTAACCAATTTATTGTTGATTTTTCTGAGTTTACTGTTTGTGTTTGGGCAAATAATCCAAAACTTGATATCGTTAAGACTATTGCTACTAAATAAGATTTTGCTTTCATTTTTTTAAGATTTTGTTCCATACAAATATCGAAAGAAATAAAAACAATTATCTTAACCTAGATTAAGAAATACAGTGATAAATTATTTTGATTTTGCTATTTCTCCTCTGATTTTACTTAGAGCTTCTGGTGTAATTCCTAAATAGGATGCAATCATGCGTTGAGGAATTCTGTTCGGTAGTTCTGGGTATGTTTCTAGGAATCTGTTATATCTTTCTTTTGCCGAAGCACTCATTAACATGATTACTCTCCGTTGTAAAACAGCAGTTCGTCTGGCTAATAGATGAGCATTTTGTTTTAATTGGTCTCCGGTTAAATTGGCAATTTTAAAGCTTTTACGATCAAAAATGACTACTTCTGAATCTTCCAAGCAGTCAATAAATAATTCTGCTGGCTGATCAAATTCCTGAGACTCAATGTCTGCAATCAACCAACCTTCTGAAGCAAACATAAAAATATGTTCCTTATCCTTGTTATCAATGGTATAACTTCTTAACAATCCTTTTTTGACGTAGTATGCCAAAGAGCTCAATTCTCCTTCCAATTGAAGAATTTCTCCTTTTTTAAATTGCTTGATTTTGGCTTTTGAATCAAGACCTAAGACTTCGTAAAGGTTTTCCATTTTTAATGCATGCTTAAGAGCCTTATTTGGGTTATAAATCAATTTTTATCATGGTCATAAAAATGAGCAAAAAGGTTAATATACCAATTGTGGTAGTGAATCTTCCTGCTTTTTTTGATATAATCTAATGGTGTATTATAATTGTTTTTCTCTCAAAATCACTTGAAAATTACCAACAAGCATTCCAAGCAGTACCATCATAAACCATAAGTTTATTGCTTGTATCATTAAAGTAAATCGTTCCTTTTTGAGGACTAGACGGAGCAGTTGATCTTGGTTTAATGTTCATTACTTCATTTAGATTGGTAACACCATTCATATCAACGTTGAATAAAGTCGTTGTGTCATTTTTAACAAGGCTTAAACCATTATTGTCAAATGCAAAAGCACGAGAAGTAACGTCGTCATCATCAGTAAAATAGAAGTAAGTAGCATCGTCTGCAATTAAAACAACATTTTGTTGTTGTGGGCTAACATATGCATTACCAATAAGAATTTCTTTTGAGTTATCTTTCATCTGTATAACTGCTTGAAAAGGATTCTGATTAATAGCAGAAAGAGAATCATTTTGAACGCTAATTGTTAGTTCACCTGGTTCACATACAACCGTTTTTGTAAGTTGTCTTTGTCCATCGTTATGTACAATAAAAGCCCTAGTGTCGTTTGAATCCAGTGGGTTATGATTGTCTTTACTTGTTCCAGTTAGTGCGAATTGTTGCGATATTGGATTGTACACCTGATTTGTTGATGCAAAAGCATAGAATGGATGTTTGCCATTTGCTTGTTGAATAATGAAATTATTTATAGTATCAGAGTGAATATAATCTGTAGTTGAATCTTGCGCGATATGGTCAGCATATTTAGCGTGCAAAGCATAAGGTACACTTAACAATTGACTTGTACCGGTAATTGTATATGAAGAACCTCCATTTGGGTCAGTTTCTGTTCTAACAAAATATGGTCCGTTAGCCCAATTTATAGATGAAAAACTTCCACTAATAACTGTTCCATTTCCAATTTCAGCACTTACGACGCCATTTGCGTTGGAAGTAGGCAATTGGGTCTCAATATAAACTGTAGGACCGGTAATTGATCCTTGTAGAATACTTATCCGCATTCCAACAGAGGTTGTAGTAATTAATGTGTTACTGGCATCTCTAATTACAGCTTGATAACTCATTTTTTCTGGTGATTGTGCAATGGCATTGCACGCAATAATGCTTAAGGCAAAAATTGTAAATATTCGTTTCATAAATTTAATTTTTAATGATTTTAAATGTTTTTATTTCGTTTGATTGATTTTTAACTTTGATAAAATAAGTTCCCTTTTTGTATTGACTCAAATCAATGTTTGTCGAAGCACCTTTAATTTTCTCAACGAGAATTTGCTTTCCTTGAGCATCATATAAAATGTAGTTTTTAACGTTAGTAGAAAAATTTTCAATTTTCAATGTCAAATAATCTGCAGTTGGATTTGGAAATACTTTAATCGAAATGTTATTTGGTTCTTCGTTAATTCCTACTAAGTACACTGTATAAGGTTGTTGTATGCCTTGATTTACTTCTCCATTTGAACCATTGTTAGAAGTATAAAATGTTTGGCCAACGCTGAAAGTAGCTGTTCCTCCGATTCCTGAAGCAACTCCGCCGGATGTGTTAGAAGATTCTTGCGAATATCCTGTAGCAACTCCTAAACCAAGAGTAATGATTAAACAGCTTAATATTTGACAGTTATTCATTGGCTTTATCTTTGTTAGTTCTTTTAATAAAAGTTTAGTTTCCCATTGTACGAGCTTGATTTATAAAAGTTTCAGTTGCTACAAAAATGATTAATTGTGGTGAATAATTAATTTTGCTGAATACATTTCCAGTTCATTCTTTAACGAAAAATTTGGTAATGATTAATTTGGAAAACTTAAAATTTGCTCTTACAGCTCAAATTTTATCATGGTCATTAGAATAAGCAAAAAGGTTAATATGCCAACTGTGGTAGTGAATCTTCCTACTTTTTTTGACTTTGTCCACCCAGATAATGAAATCATAACGGTTAACGCTACGAGTCCGAGCATAAAGGTAAACATACCAATCGCTCGAGGTAGCATAAAGTCAGCTTCAACTACATCTCTCACAAAACCACCTGGAGTTGTAAGCATTGATATCTGTACCATCGAAAATACAGTAACAAGATAACAACCAGCGGAAAGGGTTGCTGATTTTAAAATCCGATTCGTGAGTTTATCATTTTTATCGGAAACTATTAGATTTGCAACTACGTTAATGGAGAATCCACTCAATAATGAGCTAATTAGTATTGTTTGTCGGGCCAATGCATTCCAATATTCTAGTGTTATTTCCATCGTTTATTGCGTGTTATACGGTTCTTTTCATTCTTAGCTTTTATATCATTGCGATGAGAGTATGGTTGAAATATCTTAAATGTAATTCAACAGAATTATGAATCTATTTACCGCAAGCGTTATTCGTTTTACTCAGATTGTTCTATTTGGCTAGGTTTTCTGTTCTCATCCATTTTTACATATTTAAAATCGCCTTCGGTGACTTTTATTCTTGTGTTTTCAAAGTCTCTATTCACATAAGCTTCTATGTGAGTGGTTATTGACGTTCTCCCAATTTTAACCAAAGAAACATAGCAACATAAGGTCTGTCTCTTATACACATCTCCGAGCCCACGAGACAGGCAGAAATCTC
>CAJXRL010000138.1 GCA_913059105.1 uncultured Flavobacteriales bacterium | reverse complement strand
TCTCGTGGGCTCGGAGATGTGTATAAGAGACAGCACTAATCTTGATGAAAAAAGATTTTTCATTTGCTTCAATTGAAACATTGATTATAGAATTTTCAATATATTCAGTTGCCTGTACAGCATTTTTTATCACATTGTTGAAAACCCTTAACAATTGGTCTTTGTCACCAAGAATAAGTGCCATCGTTAAATTCTCAGGTACTTCTAGTTTTACAAAAAGAGAATGAGAATATAAGTCAACTGCATTTTTCAAGATTGGAATTACATTTAATTCTTGAAGTTCTTTACTCGGTAATTTAGCAAATGAAGAAAAGGCCGTCGCGATATTACTCAAGGTTTCGATTTGCTCAACAAGCGTAGTTGTAGTGCGCTCTATGCGTTCTTTTAATTCATCACTATTCATGTTAGCTGAGCGCTGTAAGTGCTGAATACTTAGCTTCATGGGTGTAAGTGGATTCTTAATTTCATGGGCGACTTGTTTGGCCATTTCTCGCCAGGCTACTTCACGTTCTGTTTTCGCTAATTCCACAGCACTTTCATTCAGTTCAATTGCAATACGATTGTACTCTTGCACTAATGCACCAATTTCATCTTTACTATTCCATTCAATTAGTTCAATAGCTGAACCTAGTTTTAATTTCGAAATCTGCTGACGGATAAGCAACAATGGTTTTGAAAGCTGGTTGATGAGTAATACGGAGATGAGTAATGCAAGTGCAAAAATTCCTACATATATATTTAGGGTAGACACCAAAAAGTTGGAAATTTCCTTTTCTAAAGCACCTTGCTTCGCAAAGTAGGGCAGGTTTAAGAAGCCAATTACCTCATTGTCAAAGTTTTTGAATGGAATGTAAGCCGATAGGTAACTTAATTCTCCTATAGTCTCTTCTTGAACCCATTGTGCTTTATTTTCATTTTGTAAAGCATATAGAGCTTGTGGATTCATGCGCTTACTCTTAATTCCTTTTTCAAATAACTCCGGTCGCGAGGTGGAGTAAAGTGTTCCCTTAGTAGTGTATAAGTTAATGTCAGAATAAAAAACATTCGAAAATTTCACTAAATAGGCCGTAACATAATCAGTCAATTCTTCTGCCAAAAACTCTTCAGCACCTACTTTCGATTCAAGTTCGAGATTTACAGAACGTAGTTTTTCTTGCAGCGTAGTTTCATTCTTGGCTTTGTATTGTTTCTTTATGTAAAATGTTGTTCCCCAAGCTAAAAAGATCAATGAGCTTAAAATGGAACCAATCAAGAATAATTGAATTTTCGTAGAAAAGTCGTGGACGCTTAATTTGACATGAAATGGAAAGTGCTTTAGTCCAATGGCAGCCAATAAAAAACAACAACTTGTAATTACAAGGATGTAGGCCAAAGAAGTTAGGAAATCATAAAAACTATATCTTTTACGACTTAATAAAATTGTAACATTATTATCTTTTTGATATGCAAAATGTTGGTGATTTACAGAAGGGTATTGGTAATAACTTCTATGTCCTAATTCGCTTATTTTTAATTGAGTAGAGAAGTTGTAGCTTCCTGTTTTATATACTAATTTCTTTTCATTGTATACTGCAAAAGAATAATCTTCTAGAGACAAAGAACTTGCTTTCGTTTTTTCGTCGAGTAATAATTCGGGATAACCTTCATTTTCATTGAGGTAAACAGTACTCAGTTCAATAATTAGCTTTCTTGAAATACTATCTCCGGAAATTGGAATTTCAGCAATGTAATCGATTCTACCGGCATAATTATTAAGCTGAAATAGGTTTGATGAACTTATTCTTCTTCCCTCTAAACGCAGCCTTCGATCAAAATAGCTCCAACAATTGGTTTCTTGCCCATCTGCTAATAGAAGGTCTTCTTGTGCGCATAGCACAAAATTGATTTGGTATTTCTCCCAATATCCATTGAAGTATTTATCGAACAAATAGTCGTCTATTTCTTCTTGTTTGTTCCAGTATTCGCGTGCATTGTCTTGAATAAATTTATCATCTAAAATTTCTTGTTGAAGATTGTTGAACATGTATTCTGCCACTGGGTCACGTTCTTCTGCTAATTTTTCAGCAATGTATTTTTGTTGTAATTGTTTTCGTTCCTCTATGGAGTTGCTGATTGTGAATGAGATAACGCTACTGACATAAATTAGTAATATCAGAACAGCTAAAATATTTTTCGTGGAATTTTTATGCTGTCTTAATGCAAACAACAGGATTATAGGTAGTAGCCAGTAATACTCAAATTTTCCATCAGCTATTAGCAATGTTGAGATGATTGTCAAGCTAAAATGCCCAAGAACAAGCCATTTGTAATTTTTACTTTTGAAGGTTTTTGCTGTTATTGAAAAGGCTAAGTCAATCAGAATGAGATTGCAACATACAATTAATGAAAAAATTACAAAAGCGATAATGCTCAAATAATTTAGGTTAAAAAGGTTGTTGAAGTTGAAATTAATTTGAGAAGAATAGACACTCTCATGAAATATTGCTATTGAACCGATTCCTAAAACCACTGAAAGTAAAAGAATAAGAATGCTAAGTGAAACACTTTTTGCGACCCTTAAAGAAACTCTTAATTGATAAAGGACATAGAATATCAATAGTACATGAAAAAGTAAATCCCCAAGGCTTGGCACTAAACTATTTATTGCAAAAAATTCGGATTGAAAAAGCTGTAATTCGTAAAAAATGGATGGAAGTTGGAAAAATAAAAGCAGCCTGATAATTGAAGCTAAAAAAAGTGACCACCAAAGTCTTTTGCTATGTAGCAGAGAAGGAAATATGTAAAAAATAAAATAAGTGCTAATTAGAAATAGAAAAATAAAAAAGCCAAGCACATAATTCGAGGTTTCATGCTTTTTAAAATTGATAAAAAACACGGTTTTGGAACTCTTATTTTTAATTTCAGCATCTCCATTGTTTAAACTAATAGAGGCTAAGGCAGGGAAATCTAACTTTTTGGCAAACTTATTTTGGAGAGATTTATTGCTAATTGGATATTTATATTGTAATAAATTCAAGCAAAATAACGTTTTGCTATCTATTTGTAATTCAGACTTTAGATATATTGCATTTGAAGCAATGATATAACTCTGTTTTGATTTTAAATCTTTTATACTAAAAGTAGAATGATCGTCTGTCCAAAAGGTTAAACTATCTTTTTCATAAACAAGAAACGTCTTTTCATTTTTGTCAAAGTTAAACTTTGGGTTAAACTCTGCTCCATGTTTCAGTTTAACTTGAAGACCTTCCAAATCTTCTTCTGCTTGATGTTGCAAGGAAAGCACCAATTCTTGTACTTTTTCAGCAGTTTCATCATTCGACAATTGGATTAGTGGCGGCAGAATATAGCAACTTGCTAAAAACAGAAGTCCAGTTCCCAACAAGTAAAATGCCCTAAATTTCTGCATGGTGTAAATCTACAATAATCAAGCCTAATTCATAAAGTAGCATTTATAAACATTCTATATATTTTTCAAATTATTACATTTGTTGTATGTCAAATATCTCAAAGGTTGCATTATATTTTCCTAAGAAAACATATACAACAGAAGATTTTTTCAATGACTTTCCAGAAGAAAAGGAAAGTAAGACTTGGAAGAAATTAGGGATTAGCAAGCGCCATATTATCGGAGAAAATGAAATTCCTTCAGATATGGGATTTAAGGCTGCTGAAAAGTTAATAGATTCTTATCCAGAATTAAAAGAGGAAATTGATTTTATTCTGTTCACCTCTCCAGAAAGAGATTACTATACTCCCGTCACAGCAGGGGTGTTGCAGCATCGTTTGGGCCTTGGAAATAGAGTTGGCTGCATGGATGTGCACCAGGGTTGTAGTAGTTTTATTTATTTGGTCTCTCATGCAGACGGACTAATAAAAATTGGAGCTGCTTCGAAGGTATTGGTAATAGCAGTCTCATCGTTAAGTAAAAAGTTTCATTCTCAAGACAAGGCAAATCGTTTTATTTTTGGAGATGGCGCATGTGCGTTCATTGTTGAAAAGGATGATACGGCAAGTTTTCATTCTTACTATTTTGGTAACGATGGCGAAAAAAAGGATAAAATTATCATTTTGGATGGCGAGCATCGAAGTCCTTTGGATGAAAAATCATTCAAATCTTTTCAAAATTCCTTTGGAGAACAGCAGTATCCTGGGCACTTTTATCAAGATGGAGCAGGAGTGTTTAGATTTACTTTAGATCGAGTGCCAAAAATGATAAAAGCTGTTTTAGAAAAAAATCAATTAACGAAGGATGACATTGATTTGTATTTACTGCATCAACCAAATGAATTTATTGTAAAAACACTCGCTAGAATTGCAAAACTTCCTCTGGAAAAAGTAATTTTAGATGTTGAAAATTATGGTAATACAGTTAGTGTAACGATTCCAATATTGATACATAATTTGCAGAAGCAAAACAAAATTAGAAAAGGACAAAAAATACTAATTGCAGCGTTCGGAACAGGTTTGAGCTGGAACTGCTGTATTTGGGAAACATAAGCAAGAAGTATGGAATGGAAAGAATTTGAAGAAAACGTAAGAGATGTATTAGAATTAGAAGATGATATTGAACTTGCGCCTGAACTTCAATTGGAAGACACAGATTTTTGGAGCAGTATGCATGCCTTACTCATTATGGCACTAGCCGAATCTGAGTATGATGTAAGTATTTCAGGAGAAGATTTAAGAAGTAGTAAAACGTTAGGTGGATTATTTGAGCTTATTAAACAAAAAGTTGTTTAATGGCTTATTTTAGCACCAACAATACAAAAATAACTGGCATTAGCTCAGTGGTTCCAAAAAACGTCATTGACAATAACGACTATGATTATATTAATGAAAAAGAGCGAGCATTCTTAATTAAGACTACTGGTATTCAAAAAAAACGCCATGTAGATCCAGGCGTTACGGTATTGGACTTGAGTGCAAAAGCAATTGAAGCGCTGCTAGAAAAGATTAACTGGAAAAGGGAGGAGGTCGACCTATTAGTTTTAGTTACCCAATCTAGAGAGTACTACTTGCCTTCTTCTGCTATTATTTTACATGATAAGGTAGGTTTGCCTGATGCATGCATGGCGTTCGATGTTGGTCTAGGTTGCTCTGGATATGTTTATGGGTTATCAATTGTAAATCAGTTTCTGCAAAACCCTCAATTTAAAAAGGCATTGCTAGTCGCAGGAGATGTTTCTTCTGTATCTATTAACTACGAGGATAAAAGTACATACCCACTTTTTGGAGATGGCACATCTGTAACCGCTGTTGAATATTGCGAAGGTGCCGAGCAGATGCATTTCAATATCGAAAATAATGGAAAGAATCACGAAGCAATAATTATTAGAGATGGTGGAGCTAAAAATTTATTTCGGGAAGATTCAATCGAAATAAAAAATTACGGTGAAGGAATTAATCACAGTCGAAAGGATCTTGAACTAAATGGTTTAGATGTATTTTCTTTCTCTATAAAAGAACCGCCTAAGAATATAAAAGCCTTATTAGAAAGGACAGAAATATCGATAGATGAGATAGACTATTTTGTTTTTCATCAAGCCAACCGATTGATTATAGAAACTATTAGAAAGAAATTAAAAGTTGCACCAGAAAAAGTTCCTTACTCTTTGCAAGAATACGGGAACACCAGTTCGGCTTCAATACCGCTTACAATTTGCCATGAATTGAAGAATAATGCGAAGATGAAGAAAATGTTATTCTGCGGCTTTGGAGTTGGCCTCTCATGGGGAGCTTGTGTACTAAATACTGAAGATATAATATGCTTGGACCCGATAGAATATTAGCAGCTGCTAATTTTGATTTTACTGGAAAACGATTTCTAATCACTGGAGCAAGTGGGGGAATTGGTATTGCGACAATCAAGAAATTATTGGAAGGAGGCGCTATCGTTTATTCTAATTCTAGAAGGGATTTACCAATTGAACACAAAAGACTTCATCACCAACAAGGGGATATTACAGATGATGAATTCGTTAAAGATTGGATAGCAAGTATTGAAAATATTGACGGCTTTGTGTATTCTGCAGGAATGATAGACCCTCGTCCGATTCGTTTTGAGACAAAGGAAAAAATGATGAAGGTTTGGGATGTGAATTATTTCTCAGCAGTTTCGTTAGTTTCTCAATTGATTAAGAAAAAGAAGTTTAATAAGTTCAGTTCCAATGTATTTATTTCTTCAATTTCGGCTAAAGCACCATACATTGGTGGTAGCAAATATGTAGGTTCAAAAGCGGCACTTGAGGTTTTTTCTAAGGTGATGGTCATGGAGCTTTTTGATAAAAAAGCAAGAGCAAACTGTTTGGCCCCTGCTATGGTTAAGACAGAAATGTATGAGAAAGGAGTTGATAAAGGCTCTCAAGAGCTTATGGATGAACATATTGCAAAATATCCATTTGGAATAGGAGAACCGGAAGATTTAGCTCAAGCGATTTGTTTCATGCTTTCCGATGCGTCACGTTGGATTAACTGTACTACTCTTACAATGGACGGTGGATATTTAATGATTTAAGCATGATAATTAGAAAGTACGGTCTAGAATTAAGGGAAATTGAACGGGAAGATTTAGAAATGATTCGCCAGTATCGTAATTCAACCTTGATTAGAAACAAGATGATTTATAGAAAAATCATCAGTAGGTTGGAGCAAAAAAAATGGTTTGAGAGTATTAGAAATCATACTAATGCCTATTATCTGATTTATAAAGATGATATTGCGATGGGATTGATTAACGGTAAAAATATTGATCATCAAAACAAAACATCTGAGGGAGGAATCTTTATCTGGCACGAAGATGCGAACTATGAAGTGACAATTTTAGCATCCATAATATTAAACGACTGGAATTTTTCCTTCAATAATTTCAATTTCAATTTTGCTGAAGTGTTGAAATCAAATAAAAAAGCCATTGCGTATAATGAATTCATGGGGTACAAAATTTCAGAAAAAGAGCATGGAAATGAATATGTACTATGGATGGAGCAGAGTAAAGCTGATTATATAAAATTCAGAGAAAAGGTGGTTCGGCTAAAACTAATTGATTTTGATGTGACTGAGCCTTTATCGTATAAGGATTTGATAATTGAACCTTCGGAAATTGAATTCCGAAAGTCGCTAATTAAGCATTTGCCGCAAGAACAAAGAGAAATGTATTTAAATTTGATTCAACAGCATTTGTAATGAAAATAAGTAAAGATTATATTTTAGAATTTGCCAAAGATTATGGACCTCCAACATTATTAAGTATTCTTTGGGCATTCTATATCGTCTGTCTCTTATACACATCTCCGAGCCCACGAGACAGGCAGAAATCTCGTA
>CAJXRL010000137.1 GCA_913059105.1 uncultured Flavobacteriales bacterium | reverse complement strand
CTACACAGAGTAGATCGTCGGCAGCGTCAGATGTGTATAAGAGACAGGTAATATATCTTTAATAATTCGCTTAGTCTTTTTAACTATTTAATAATTCGTCCTTTCTTTTTTTCGAATCCATAAGGGCAATGTTTGCAACCGTTCTTGCAGCAATAACCTCTTTTAAGATGATATTTTTCAGTAAAAACAACATATCCTTCTTTACTTAAATAGTAATCTTCTTTGTCGTATTTATCAAAAATTGAAAAGCCTTCCATAAAGTGTAAAATTAAGGAACTCTAAAAGCACAAATTGGTTCATTTTTATTCAATTTTGATGAGTATGAATTTTTTTAATCTACCAAGTCCTATTCAACAGCTCAATTCTGAATTTCTAAGGCAGTATGAAGTTGAACTTTGGCTGAAAAGAGATGATTTAATTCACGAAGAAATTTCAGGAAATAAATGGCGAAAGCTCAAATACAATGTCGCTGAGGCAAAGAAACAAGGACTTCATAAAATAGTAACGTTTGGCGGAGCATATTCAAACCACATAGCTGCAACTGCTGCAACCGGGAAAGTATTGGGCATTGATACAATTGGTATAATAAGAGGCGATGAAGGTTTTGAGAATAAAACATTGAATGCGGCAAAAGAGAACGGAATGCGTTTGCATTTTGTTAGTAGAGCGGATTATAAATTGAAAACAGAGCCTGCATTCATTCGAGAATTAGAAAATCAATTTGGCCCTTTTTATTTAATCGCTGAAGGCGGTGCAAATGAATTAGGCGTTCAAGGTTGTGAAGAGATTATAAATGAGGTGGAGGAGTTTTTTGATGTAATTGCTGTTTCTGCCGGAACGGGAACTACCGCTGCAGGGATGTGCAGAATGCTAAAAAATGAGCGGCTATTAGTATTCCCTGCGTTAAAAGGTGGAGGGTTTATCCTAGAAGAAATGAAACAACATTGTACTGCGGATCAAATCAAAAAAGTGGAGTTGCAATTGAATTATCATTTTGGTGGCTATGGGAAAAGCAAACCCGAACAAATGGAATTTATGTATCAATTTAATAAGGAGTTTCAAATTGAGCTAGACCAGATTTATACTTCTAAAATGATGTTTGGTTTATTTGACTTAATAAAGAAGAATCACTTCAAAAAAGGTACTAAAATATTGGCAATCCATACTGGAGGGCTCCAGGGCAATTAATAACCGTTTTCCAAGAATCTCATCAAAACACCATTGTTAATACTTTCTTCATTTACGTTCAGCCAGTAACCGGAAGCGGAATAAATTTGAAGTATGAGAAAAATTTTATTTGTGATAAGCCTTTTGTGTTTTCAAATTGCTTTTGCACAACCTGCAAGTAAGCGCATTACACGATCAGAATACATTGAATTGTATAAAGATGAAGCCATCAAGGAAATGCACCATAGCGGAGTTCCGGCAAGTATTACTTTAGCTCAAGGAATATTAGAGTCTGGAGATGGTAACAGTGCTTTGGCGAGATATGCAAACAACCATTTTGGGATTAAATGTCATAGTAGTTGGACTGGTGAAACCTTTATTCAAGACGATGATACAAAAGATGAATGTTTTAGAAATTACAAGACTGCTCTTGAATCCTTCGCAGATCATTCTGATTTTTTGAAAAGGAAAAGGTATGCTGCATTGTTTGAATTGAAAATAACAGATTACAAAGGTTGGGCAAAAGGGCTAAAGGCTGCGGGATATGCTACCAATCCAAAGTACCCTCAATTGTTGATTCGAATTATTGAAGAGAATGATTTAGCGAAGTATGATAAAATGAAGCCAGGAAAATCTCAAAAAGATAAAAAAGCTAAAAAACACAAAAAAGATAAGGGGGAGGCTAAAAAAGTAATAGCCAACTCCAAGAAAAAGGGAAATCACCCGGTTAAAATGCATGAAAACAACATTCGATACATTGATGTAAAGCCTGAAGATAGTTTTGAGAAGATTGCTGAAGAATTCAATATGGGAACCTGGCAGCTGTATAAGTATAACGATTTAGCTAAGGATAAAGAGTTGTTTGATGAAGGAGTTTTATTTTTACAACCGAAACGATCAAAAGCTAAAGGGGAGTATCACATTGTTAGAACAGGAGAGACGATGTGGGATATTTCGCAGCAATTCGGTATAAAATATAGCAAGCTGCTGAAAAAGAATGGAATGTTTGATGGTGATGAACCTAAACAAGGAGATAAAATTTATATGTTGAAGCGCAAGCCCTAATTACAAGGGTAGAAATAATAAAAGGGGAAAGCAATCAGCTTTCCCCTTTTATTTTATCGATAAATCTTAAGACTTTACCATCTCCATCCAAAAGTGAAAACTACGTTAGTTTCTGTTTCTTCTATAGAAGCAATTGCGTCTGTTGAGTTATAGTAATTCTCATTGATATTCATCTTTCTCCAATTTATTCCAACATCAAAGTTGAAATTTTTGTTCCTGAAACCTCCTCCTATGGAGTAAGTGTTTCTACTTTCGTCTGCTATGGTGAGGTTATTATTATAAGGATCACCTTGGTAATTGTAACCAGCTCTAAGTACAAATGGATTGAATTTGTATTCCGCTCCAACTCTAACGTTATGAGCGCTCTCCAATAGGTTTTCTATTTCATCGTTTTGGGATGAGTAGTCATTGGAAAATTCACTTCGATCATTGAAAAAAGCAGTAGAATAATCTACAAATTCATATTCTACATTAATAGCTGCTCTCTGCTTAAAGATATAGGCAAAACTGGCATTTACACGAGCAGGTGTGCGAAGACGATAACCAAAGGTGGCAGTGACAGAATCAGCTCTTAATTCATATCCGTCAGCAAATTCTGACTTCGCATCAATGTAAAATACTTCGTCAAAAGTCATAATTGTTGGAGTTTGAACTGATAAACCAACTCTTAACTCATCACTTAACCTGTAAATTCCACCTAGTTTTAGATTGACACCTCTTCCTTCAGTTTCTAGTCGTGCATCTTCTTGATATGCAACAATTAAATGTGAGTCTAAGCTAGTTGCATTTGCATCATACGTGTAATCTTCTCTAAAGCTTACATCTTTGTCAAAATTGACCGACTGGAATGAAATACTTGCACCTAAATAAAGACGGTCTTGGAAATTTCCTCCAAATACAAATTGTGTCTCAGCTTGATTTCCTCTTGTATCTAAAATTCTTGATTGAGCTATATTGTCTACCGTTCTCGATTGTCTTCCGGTAATGCTAGAATCTGCAATTTGAAACAAGAAAACATAAGGTATGAATTCAACAATACCGGTCTTTGGATTTGTTAATGTATCAATAAGCACTGTGTTCCACGCTTGAGCCGCTCCAAAAGGGTAGTTGTTATAGTTTCCCGCCTGCGCAGCGCTAGAGCCATCCAAGTTTAAACGATTTACGTAATCGTCTACGAAAGTGGAGTTCTTTGAGTCACCAAAAGCTCGTTGTTCTGAACTAAAATGATTCATTCTATTGTGGATAATTCCAAAAGAATAAGACTTCCAAGTGTCAGCATTTCCTTTATAATTCCCTATGTAGCCAAAACTAGGAAGGTTAATGTTAAATCTACCGTCAGTTTTAGTCGATCCTCGATAAGAAGAATTTGAGTTGTAATTATTGAATCCAGTAGAGAATGTTAGTTCTGAATTGCGATAAACTCCAATTCCTCCGGGATTGACGGATATTCCAGAAATCTCTCCTCCGAGAGCTCCAAAAGACCCTCCCATGGCGATATACCTTGCGGAGCCACTGATGTCATTACGAGAAAACTGCAGAGCGTCGCTGCTGTTTTGGGCAATAACAGATCCTCCGAAAAGTAGGCTAAATGTTGCTATTAAGTATTTCATAATTCTTCTTTATTATCTTCTTGATGGTCTAGTTGTCGTTCCTCTTGAAGGAGTGCTAGATTTTCCACTATTACTTCTTCCTGAATTTCTAGGAGCAGAGTAGTTAGGCTTGCTATTATTATACGCTGGTCTACTCTGTTGTCTTGGTTGAGTGGTCTTTGTTGGTCGAGTTTGTTGTCTCGGTTGCGTTGTTGTTCTTGGCCGAGTTTGTTGTTGAGCTGGCTTTGCTGCAGGTCTAGAATTAGTTGGACGAGCTTGTTGTTGAGTCGGTCTATTGTACGTTGGTCTCTGCGGTTTAGTACTTGGCTGAGTTGCAGACCTAGTAGGAGTGCTTCTCACAGGTCTTGTTTCTGCAGCAGGCTTGGTATAAGAAGCAGGCTTATTTGGTGTCTGATACCTAGGTGGTGTAGTCGTTCTTACCGGTCTAGTTGCAGCTGGTCTATTTGGCTGTGTTGTTTGTGCAGGTCTACTTTGAACGGCAGGTCTTGTTGAGTTAGATCGCACAGGTCTGGTTGGCCTAGTGTTTGTTGTTGCAGGTGCAGGAGTTGTTGCTTTTACTCCTCCTGTTTTTCCGCCTCGCACTGGTCTTACCGGTCTTGTTCCGGTTCCTCTACTAATATTTGTAGAACCAGCTCCACCTCTTGGTGCAATAATTTGTCTTCTTCCACTTCCATTATTTCCAACTGCGTAGTTGCTATAGTTATTGAATGATCCATCTCTGTACCCATTGTTATACCCATTTCTGTAAGCATAATTGTTGTAACCATTGTTCCAGCCCCAGTTGTTTCCCCAGCCGTTTCTGTTTCCCCAGTAAGGGGCATTCCAACCTCGATTGTTTCCCCAAAAAGGATCGTAATATCTTGTGTATGGATTCAATGCTCGTCCACAACCAAATCCGTAGCCATAGTTTACGCCTACATTCCATCCGTTGTATGAGTTCCATCCTACACTTAATCCGGCAGTTGGAAGAAAAGGATCCCAAAACTGAAAACCTCCATAAATACTCGGTGCTACGAAAACCGGGTTTTGAGTATATAGTATTCGATCTCTTTGATAAGGATCATACGTATTGAAACTCCGAACAGGAGCATTTATTTGTTGTAATGTTTCAGCATATCCTTCATCATAATATTCTTGTTCTACTTGCTCATTCTGCTGCATTACTGATTCAGTATTTTCTGTAGCATAACTTTCTTGATAATTTTCGGCATTGGAATTTGTTCCATCCTCTTGATTATATCGGTCACTGTACGTTCCATTCTGAGAAGTAGCTTGATCAGGGTAGTTAGGGTCTATTTGAGCCTGTTGAACAGGATCTGTAGAAGGGCTATAATATAAATCATCGTATGCATAAGGCACGTTGGAAACGGTACAACTTGCAAGTAGTAAACTAACAATTGATAAGGTTGTAATAGTATGAATCGTCTTCATGGCGTTTATTTTAAAGTTTTCGTCAACTAAAGCAGCAAGTATTTGATACTTTTGTCTTTCGATTTCCAATTCATAAACAAATTTTATACCACAAATGGCAAAAGGACTTCCAACTCGACAAGAAGATTATTCTCAATGGTACAATGAGATTGTAAGTAGAGCGAATTTAGCTGAACACTCAGCAGTTAGAGGTTGCATGGTAATTAAACCTTACGGATATGCAATCTGGGAGAAAATGCAAGCTCAGTTAGATAAAATGTTCAAAGAAACGGGTCATGAAAATGCATACTTTCCATTGTTTGTTCCGAAAAGTTTATTTGAAGCGGAGGAAAAGAACGCTGAAGGTTTTGCGAAAGAATGTGCAGTTGTTACTCATTATAGACTTAAAACAGATCCAAATAACAAAGGAAAGTTGATCGTAGATGAGAATGCTAAACTAGAAGAGGAGTTAATTGTTCGACCGACTAGTGAAGCGATTATTTGGAGTACTTATAAAGGGTGGATTCAATCTTATCGAGATTTACCAATTTTAGTAAATCAATGGGCCAATGTAGTTCGATGGGAAATGAGAACTCGATTATTTTTAAGAACTGCAGAGTTTTTATGGCAAGAAGGGCACACTGCTCATGCTACAAAGGAAGAAGCGTTAACTGAAACTAAAACGATGGTTGAGGTGTATGCAAAATTTGCTGAGGAGTGGATGGCCATGCCAGTAATTCAAGGGGTAAAGTCGGAAAGTGAGCGCTTCGCTGGCGCAGAAGATACGTATTGTATTGAGGCTATGATGCAAGATGGAAAAGCGTTGCAGGCAGGTACTTCTCACTTTTTAGGTCAAAACTTTGCGAAAGCTTTTGATGTTAAATTTGCTAACAAAGAAGGGAAGCAAGAACATGTTTGGGCAACATCTTGGGGAGTTTCAACTCGATTAATGGGTGCTCTTATTATGACCCACTCAGATGATAAAGGGTTGGTGCTTCCTCCAAAATTAGCTCCTTATACAGTAGTGATGATTCCTATTTATAAAGGAGATGAACAAAAGGAAAAAGTCGTTGCTAGAATGAAGGAAATAAAAACTGAACTTGAGGCAAAAGGCATTTCCGTTAAACTAGACGATAGAGATACACACAAGCCAGGATGGAAATTTGCGGAATATGAATTGAAAGGAGTTCCTATTCGTATTGCTATGGGAATGCGTGATTTGGAAGCTGGGAACTTAGAGCTGGCAAGAAGAGATACACTAGAGAAGAAGATTTATGAGCAGAATGACATCGCAAATAAAGTAGAGCATTTATTGGAAAACATTCAAAGTAATCTTCACCAAAGAGCGATAGACTTTAGAGAAGAGAAAACGTACATGGCAGATAGCTATGAAGAGTTTAAGACCGTTTTGGAGGAAAGAGGAGGGTTTATCTATGCACATTGGGATGGCACTTCTGAAACCGAAGAATTAATAAAAAAGGAAACGAAAGCAACCATTCGATGTTTACCATTTACTCAAAAGAAGGAAGAGGGAAAATGTATGGTAACAGGAAAGCCATCAAAGCAACGAGTAATATTCGCAAAAGCCTATTAAAATGGGAGATAAAGAACAAACAGATTTTAATAAAATAGTTGAGACGGTAAAGAATAAAGCTTCTTTAAAGCAAATAATTTATAGAAATACATTAGGAGCTTTTACTCATTTTAAAGAACAATCAAAGCATGTGGTTGATAACCTAATTAAGGAAGCTACTAACTTTGACGAAGGTGTAAATGTGGTTTATCAGGAGAAAGGGCAATTTGAATACCAATTGAAGATTGGAGGTGATATAGTTTTATTCCACATGCACACCAATGTTTTTGATTTTGATAAATCAAATGCCCTTTGGAAAACCTCTTATTTAAAGGAGGAGCCAAGCAGGAGTTATTGCGGTATTATTAACGTATATAATTTTTTGTCAGATTCTTTAAAGTATAATAGATACGATGATAGTGGCTATTTAATCGGTCGAATTTTTATTAATAAAGACAATCACTTTTTTGTAGAAGGCAAGCGGCAGTTAAATTTTATTCATAACGATTTT
>CAJXRL010000136.1 GCA_913059105.1 uncultured Flavobacteriales bacterium | reverse complement strand
AGATTTCTGCCTGTCTCGTGGGCTCGGAGATGTGTATAAGAGACAGAAATTAGATAATTCTACCAACTTGATTTTACTGGATGAATTGGGTAAGCAGTTTAATTCTGAAGGATTTGCAGTATTTTTGCAGAAGAATTTAAATACTTCAAGTAGAGAAATTGTTTTTGTAATAGGGGGAGCATATGGATTCAGTGAGGACATATATTTAAAAGCGAATCATAAAATTGCATTGTCAAAAATGACTTTTACTCATCAAATGGTTCGGCTTATTTTTTTAGAACAACTATACCGAGGATTTACAATTCTTAAAGGAGAGAAATATCACCACAGTTAAGCTTCCATATTTTGTTGCCATTTCCAAGCTGTGGAAACCATATCATAAATAGTCAATTTAGCATCCCAGTGAAGTTCTTTTTTGGCCTTCGAATTGTCAGCATAGATGGTTTCAACGTCACCAGCCCTTCTTTTGCCTAATTCATAATTTAGCTTTTGCCCGCTTGCTTTCTCGAAACTTTTAATAATTTCTAGAACCGTAGTTCCATTACCTGTTCCAAGATTTATAACGTCATAATTGGGTTTCATTTTATTGAAATAATCTAACGCTTTAACATGCGCTTGTGCTACATCAACTACGTGGATATAATCTCGTACACAACTTCCATCTTTAGTACTGTAGTCGGTTCCAAAAACCGTTAATTTATCTCGAAGGCCAACTGCAGTTTGTGCAATTAATGGAACAAGATTATTTGGTCTTTTTGTATATCCTTCTCCTATGAATCCTGATTTATGAGCTCCTGCAGGGTTGAAATAGCGTAATGAAATAACTTTAAAATTTTTGTTGACTTTACAAAAATCTTCTAAAATATTCTCACCCATTTGTTTTGAACGCGCATAAGGTGATTCAGCTTTTCCAAAAGGTGTGTTCTCGTTTACAGGAAGTTTTTCAGGATTACCATAAATTGAACAGGAACTAGAAAAGATTAGCTGGTTCACATTGCTTTCTTGCATGGCTTCGACTAAGTTCAATAAGCCTCCAACATTGTTCTGATAGCACTCTATAGGGATATCAATTGATTCAGGAACCGATTTTAAAGCGGCAAAATGAATAACTGAATCGATGGTGTTTTTATTAAAGAAACTTTTTATCGCCTCTTTATCTTTTAAATCAATATTAAAGTAATTGATTTTTCGACCTGTAATTTTCTCAATTTTATCGTAATTACTCTCTTCTGAATTAAGATAATTGTCTATACTAAATAGGTTCTCAAATTCTCGATCAATCAATTCTATCAGAGTATGTGAACCAATATATCCCGCTCCTCCTGTTACTAGTATATTCATACGTCAAAAATTAACTTCAAAGATACTTTTCATTTCAAATAATACTAATATTGTGTTCTATTTAATTTTTAAGATATGTCGTCAAAAGTAAAGTTTGCAATAGTTGGTTGTGGTAGAATTGGTAAACGCCATGCAAGTATGGTAGATGTTAATGCAGATACTGAGTTGGTCGCATTGATAGATGTAAACAAAAATATTCAGGAAAGCTTAGCTGAGGAATTTAATGTTCCAGTTTTCCTATCGATAGAAAGTTTTATGAATTCCGATATACATGCAGATGTAGTAAACATTTGTACGCCTAATTATTTGCATGCTTCACAAGCGATAGCCGCTCTAAAAAATGGGTCACATGTGGTTATTGAAAAACCGATGGCTCTTTCTAAAGTTGATGCTGAGGCAGTAATTCACGAATCGTTGAAAGTGAATAAAAGAGTTTTTTGTGTTATGCAGAATAGGTATAGCCCTCCCTCACGTTGGTTAAAAGAAGTAGTTGAAAGCGGTGTTCTAGGTAAAGTGTACATGGCGAACATTAATTGTTTCTGGAATAGGGATGATGATTATTATCAAGGTGGGGCAGCTAGCTATTGGAAAGGTAAGTTAGATAAAGATGGAGGAACCTTATTTACACAATTTAGTCACTTCTTAGATACTATGTATTGGCTATTTGGCGACGTTACTAATATTAAAGCCAATTTCTATGATTTTAATCACCAACATACTACTGAGTTTGAAGATTCGGGTATTGTGCAATTTGATTTTGTGAACGGCGGCGCGGGAAGTATCAATTATTCTACTGCAGTGTACGGACAGAACATGGAAAGTAGTCTTTCGATAATTGGTGAAAAAGGCAGTGTAAAAGTTGGCGGGCAATATATGAATGAGATTGTTTATTGCCACATAAAAGACTACGAACAGCCAGTTTTAGAAGACACCCTGCCACCTAACGATTATGGCAAATATAAAGGCAGCGCGGCCAACCATCAGTTTGTTATTCAAAATGTAGTAGATGCTCTTCAAGGAAACAAAACGGTAACAACAAATAGCTTAGAAGGTCTAAAAGTTGTTGAAATAATTGAAAACATATATAAATTGAAAAAGTAAAACTTCAATTTATATTTGTATACTTGCAGTGTCTTGAGACCTCAAGGCGCACTAACGCAACTTTCCTAATTTTTCAGTTGATTTAGTTTAAAACAAGCACATTACAAAATATTTCATGTACGACATCCTTCAATTAAACCAAAAGACGGTTATAGAATTAAAAGAAATTGCAAAGCAATTAGAGGTAAAAAAATATCAAAAACTAAAAAAGGAAGAACTTATTTTCCAAGTTTTAGATCAACAAGCGGTGAAACCCGAAGCTGTTAAAGCGATAAATAAAGAAGAAAAAGCTTCTGAACCAAAACTCACTAGAAAGCCAAGAGCGCCTAAAGCAAAGGCAGAAACTCCTCAGAGAGCTGTTGCTAATGTAGAAATAAAGGTTGAAGAGATTAAACAGCAAGAGGTTAAGAATGAGCCTAAAAAGATAGCTTATCCTAAAAAGGCTCCTTCTGAAAGAAAAGTAAGACCGAGAATTGAAGCTGAGAAAAAAGCTAATTTGTTTGCGGAAAAGAATGCCGAAAAGAATCCTGAAAAGGAAAAGATTGAAGTAGAGGTGGCTGTAGAGAAGGAAGAATCGGAGATTCAAAAGCCAAAAAGCAAGCATAATACCCCAAAAGAAGTTAGCGGCAATCAGAATGGAAAAAACGGACAGAATGATAATTCTAACGGAAAATCTTCTAACGCTAACAATAACAATAATCAAAATAGACAGCCGCAACATCAAAATCAAAAACCAAAAAGACAGGAATATGACTTTGATGGAATTATAGATTCGGAAGGTGTATTAGAAATGATGCCTGATGGTTATGGTTTCCTAAGATCGTCAGACTATAATTATTTAAACTCTCCTGATGATGTCTACGTTTCAGTTTCACAAGTAAAGTTATTTGGTCTTAAGACTGGAGATACTGTAAGAGGAACTGTTAGACCACCAAAAGAAGGAGAAAAGTATTTTCCTTTGATCAAATTGATAGAAATTAATGGAAGAGAACCTAGTTTTGTTAGGGATAGAGTTCCATTTGAATATTTAACGCCACTCTTTCCTTCTGAGAAATTCAACCTATCTGGTCACAAAGAAGAGTCATTATCAACTAGAGTAATTGATTTGTTTACGCCTATTGGGAAAGGTCAGAGAGGATTAATTGTTGCGCAACCTAAGACAGGTAAAACAACGCTTTTAAAAGAAGTAGCTAATGCTATTGCGGCAAATCACCCAGAAGTTTATTTGTTGATTTTGCTTATTGACGAAAGACCTGAAGAAGTTACAGATATGTCACGTTCGGTAAATGCAGAGGTGATTGCTTCTACCTTTGATGAGCCGGCAGAGCGACATGTAAAAGTTGCAAATATTGTATTAGAAAAGGCTAAACGAATGACCGAATGTGGTCATGATGTTGTGATTTTACTTGATTCAATTACAAGATTGGCAAGAGCATACAATACAGTTTCTCCGGCATCAGGGAAAGTTCTTTCTGGTGGTGTAGATGCAAACGCATTGCACAAACCAAAACGATTTTTTGGTGCAGCACGGAAAATAGAAAACGGAGGATCATTAACAATTTTAGCGACAGCCTTAACTGAGACTGGTTCTAAAATGGATGAAGTGATTTTCGAAGAATTTAAAGGAACTGGTAACATGGAGCTTCAATTGGATCGAAAAATATCTAACAGAAGACTCTATCCTGCAATTGATATTATTTCTTCTTCTACAAGAAAAGAAGACCTTTTATTAGGAAAAGCGGTAACTCAAAAAATGTGGGTATTAAGAAACCACATTGCAGATATGAATCCTGTTGAAGCAATGGAATTCTTGAAAAACCAAATGACTAGAACAAAGGATAATGATGAATTCTTAGTTTCGATGAATAGCTAGTCAGTTTATGAAAACACATTTCTCAATAGTTGTTTGGATGTTGGTTGTTTCAATGTCTTTAAGAATATTGATTTTTGCTCAAAATTGGCAATTTAGTTCGTGGGAGTATCTTTATTTTTTTGGAAACCCTTTCGTCATGATGACCGGAATATTTCTAGGTATTCGACTTTACAAGCAATTAAATGAAAAGAAGACGTCATTTTTATCTGATGTAAAGGCAGGAATGAAAGTAGCTGGAATGTATGCTGTGCTAATGGCTGCTTTTGCCTATTTATATTACAGTTTTATTGATAGCGAATATTTAATGTTGAAGCTAGAAGCTCAAATTCAAACAGCAATAGAAAATGGAGCAAATGATGGTAATGTCACAAAACATAGAGAAAATGGAAGTTTTTTCCTTTCTGCCTATTTCATGAGTACTATTACTTTAGTTGGATTCATTATTTTGGGCACGTTCTACTCATCGCTTATAACCTTTTTTGTTAGAAAAGTTAGAAACGAAGGTTAAACCAATTCTTGGGCAAACTCATTCAAATTTAAACCATCAAAGTTTCCTGAAGTCATTAAAACGATCACACAATTATCTAAATTTTGAGATTTTAGATAATTGGTAACTAAATTGGCTTCATCATAAACAGTCACTTTTGATGGTAGAAATGCTTCTTCCACATCTTGCTTTGTAATTGTTTCCAGCCCTTTGTGTTGAATTGTTTTTGGATTAAAAAAGACAATGGCTTCATCTGTAGAACTCATGCAACCTGAATATTCTTGAAGGAATGTTTTGTTTAAACTACTGAAGGTATGTAACTCCATACAAGCAATAACTTTTTTATCGGGATATTGCTTTTTTACTGCAGCGCTAGTTGCTTTTAATTTAGAAGGTGAGTGCGCAAAATCTTTGTATACTACCGTTTGTTCACTTCTTGCAATCTCCTCTAGTCGTCTTGCTGCGCCGCTAAAGTTTTTGATAGCCTTGTAGAAATCTATTTCTTCAACTCCCAATTCTAAGCACACGTGTAGCGCTGCCATCATATTTTGGAGGTTATGCTCCCCAAAAATAGAAAGGGGTACCCAGCCGATGCTGGTGCCAACTGAGGTGATTCCATTTTCAATTCTATGAATTGGAGTAGTGTAAGGTTTGAGTCGTATTTCAGAAGACTCATTTGCTATTTTTTGTAGCTCCTCATCGCCATGAAAATAAGTAAGTAGTCCATCTTGTTCGATGGTATTTTTGAATAAATGAAACTGCTCAACGTAATTTTCGAAAGTTGGAAAAACGTTAATGTGATCCCAAGCAACTCCACTTAAAACAGCAATATGAGGTTTATACCATAAAAATTTAGGTCTTCTATCAATAGGAGAAGAGAGGTACTCGTCACCTTCAATTACCATTATTGGCGCATTTGAAAAACTCACCATGGTTTCAAAACCTTCTAGTTGAGCTCCTACCAAATAATCAAATGCAATGTTTTGGATTTGAAGTACATGAAGAATCATGGAGGTGATAGAAGTTTTTCCATGGCTACCGCCAATTACTATCCTTTTTTTGTTTTTTGCTTGTTCGTACACATATTCAGGGTAGGAATAAATTTTAAGTCCTAACTCCTGTGCTTTTAGTAATTCAGGATTGTCTTTTTTAGCATGCATTCCAAGAATGATAACATCTAAGTCGGAAGATATTAGAGAAGGAGTCCAACCTTCACTTTGAGGCAGTAAACCATATTTTTTAAGCCTTCCTTTTGAAGGTTCAAAAATTTCATCGTCTGAACCGCTAATGGTAAATCCTTTTTTGTGCAATGCAATTGCCATGTTGTGCATGGCGCTTCCTCCGATGGCTATAAAGTGAACTTTCATACCTCTAAAATAGTGCTCAAATATGAATTTTAGTACCGAGAAAATGATAGTTATTAACTGAAGATGTTTAATACTTAAATTCTACTTGAAACAACTGAAGATTATCAATTTTGAGATGTTTGTATATGTATTCATTCCATTCTGACATACCTCTTCTATTTGTTCCGCCTGCTGTTTCAGTAAAAAAAACTTTAGAAATTCTTGCTATTTCAGAATTAGTTTCAGCGTATAGTTTTTGAATGGTTTTAGTACTTTGATCTTTATTGATCTTACTTCGTAATTCTTCCTTTTTTATTCGAATCAAATCAAAATACATATTTACAAAAGCAACACTGTTGGGGCTGCTGTCCAAATTAGAATAACTTGTAAAAGGGTCTAGAATGGTTGCCAATTGAACTTCTTTAGAATTACCAATTTGGTTGATATTCATGAATATCTTAACGTCTAAGTGATACCTTAAGTGGACATTCATGTGTTTTCTAGACGAAGACCTGTCTTTGATATCGTTTAATTGCATTCGATTAAATGACCATTTTCGATACGTTGGTTTACTGAAACTTATTTTTTTGGTTGTAGAATTATATGAAAACGAGTCTATTAAATTGGTCGTGTTATTTTGTATGAATAATCTCTTCTCAGACTCTTTGGCCATCAATTTAAATTCTGAATTTTTTTCCCAATAAGAAGAGCTATATGGAGCTAGGTTTATGCCTTGATAGTCATTTAAAGTATACGATTTGTCGAAAGAAGGAAGTACAAAAGTATTTGTATAATCATATGCAATTAGAACAGCTTTTGTTTCAACCTTTACTTCTTGTTTGTTCTTTCTTAAATAGGTTAAGTTGTAATTGAAATCGATAGATTTAAGAGTATTAATTCCTGAGATGAATTCGAAATTTTTGGTGATGTCAAAGCTAATTTTTGATATTTTATCAGCATTCCCAATTGCAATAAATGGGGAATTTGCTCCAAACTCACTAAGTAATTGTATTTTCATTAATACTTGATTGGTCGAATCAATCCACAGTCGACCGTGGAATTTTCCTTCTTTTTCTCGTTCTTCAAAATCGATTACATAAACTGTTTTGTCTTCCTCCTTGAATTTTTTAGCAAAATTCAATTCAAATTTCTGTCTCTTATACACATCTGACGCTGCCGACGATCCACT
>CAJXRL010000135.1 GCA_913059105.1 uncultured Flavobacteriales bacterium | reverse complement strand
GGCAGCGTCAGATGTGTATAAGAGACAGCCTATGAAAAAGGAAAACATGAAGACTTTCCGACAGATGTTGAAAGTATATTAGCAAATCATTATGTAAACCAATATTCAAGAATGCCCATTTGGCACCAATGATTTATTGAAATAACAATTTATTATGCAAGTCTATGTTTTACCAAACAAGCTTTCCTCATTTAACTCCCCAGCACCTGAATCAACGAAACCACCTGTCCCAACAAAATCAGTGTCGGTAGAATAATAAGAAAAGAGGGGAATAGAAGCTGAGTTAGCGGCGCTTTGGCTTTCTTGTTTTCTTTTGCAATGGTGACAAAACTGCTAATGGCCATAATGGAGAATAGCAAGTAGAGTATTCTCATAAATATGTCTTTGCCAACTGAAACTCCCTCTGTGCTTTTCGCCCAGTATAAATTCAGGACCATAGCAACGATGAAAATGAAATAGGAGAATATTAGAATTACAAAGGCTTTCTTCTGTGGTTCGTTCATCTTAAAACTGATTGATTCTTCTGGAATAATTGATCTGTCCCAAATGATAATTGAGGTGATTTGTTAAATGCAATAGCATGGCTTCGGTTGTCAAGATTTCGTCTGAAAAAATTTGAATGGGAAACTCCTGTTTTAGCTCCATGTCAGTTAAACCATTAATAGCCGTTGTGATGATGGGAATTGTATTTTGAATGGAAGCTAAAATTTCAGATTTTGGAACAGCTTTAGCTTCAAATTCAAAGGTTCTATTTCGCACATAATCAGTTTTACCGATAACGTGACCGACAAAATGATTTAGATTACCAACTAAATGCAGCGCCAAGTTACCGGGAGAATTGGAAACATCGCCCATTATTTTCCATAGGTTTTCTTCCTCTTTAAAGGATTCAATATCTTTATAAAGCCGCTGTAAGTCTTTGCTTAATTGATGGATGATAAGTGATTGCATGGTGATTGGTTTTTATGGGTTGCCTTTTCAGGGGTTATTATTTGCAAGGTTCAAAGCTAAACTTATTTTAAAACAAGCCCAACTGTTGGCTTCCTACACCTTCTAATTCCAAAAGCTTCTTTTTGGAAGTAAGTCCTCCAGCATAACCTGTCAATTCACCTTTTGATCCAATTATTCTATGGCAAGGAACAATGATAGAAATGGCATTGGCTCCGTTGGCAGAAGCAACAGCTCTTATGGCTTTGGCATTGTTCAATTTTTTTGAAAGACCCAAGTAACTTTCAGTTGTGCCAAAGGCTACTTTTTGTAATTCCCTCCAAACGGATTTTTGAAATGCAGTGCCAACAAAATGAACGGGCAAGTCGAATTCGCTTCGTTTTTTTTTGAAATATTCTTCGAGTTGATGTATGGTTGTTTCAATTAGTAGGGAGCTTTCTGCATGGTAGCTTGCCTGCAAACTAGTTTGAATTCTAGCATCAATAGTGTCTCTCATTTTACGATACTTCCAATCGCACAAAACAAGTTGGTTGTTAAAAGAGCCAACAAGCAATTCGCCAACCGGAGATTTGTACGTTTGAGTATGGATGAGGGAATCTGCCAAAACGAAATTGTTAATGTACCACTAAGATAATAGGATTTACTTGTAAAATTCAGCTTAGACCAATTTACTTAAAAACAGATTCATTGCTTCTCTTTTTTTGCTATCGAAATCAAAATCTATGTATTCTATTAGGTAGTCTTTCAAGCCTTCTTTGTCAATTGTTGTTTGAGTAGAGTGTTCTATGGAAAGATCTAATTGATCTAAGCCAAATTCCAAAGCTTTGTTGAACTGCTCAATAAAATCAGCAGATAGTTTTTTGGTACTCACCCAGGTTGCAAAAACAAAGGGCAAACCGGTATGCACTTGCCATTGCTCAGCTAAGTCAAATTGATACAAATAGTCTTTCTGTAAATTGAACGTTCGATCGCCAATGATGACGCCTGCTGTTGTTCCTGAAATTTTGTTCTCAAAACCCGCTTCACTTGCGATAAACTCAGGTTCAAGATTCCAAAGCTCACGGCAAAGAACTTTACAGAGGTTTATTGAAGTTCTTGAATGGTAATCGAGGTAGATTTTTTCAATTTTGTTAAGCGGAACATCGCTTAGCAATAATACTGACTTCACTTTTCCAACGGCACCTATGCAATAGTCAGAAACAATATTTGCTTCTTTTAAACTAGGAATTGCGGCGACAGGAATTAATCCCAAATCAACTTCACCTGCAATTAGTTTTCGAGCGCACTCAGATGGAATGTCTTTCTGTAAATCAATTTGCCCTTGAATTGGGCCATAATTCTCCAAACCATACACCAAAGGTGTAGTGTTGAGGTAGGAAACGATAGAAATTTTTATTTTATCCAATCTCTGAAATTGAGTTCGCAAACCTAAGCAGTCAAAATTGAATTTGTTTGCTCTTTTAGGTTCTTTTTATGTAAAGTAATTGTTGCTGCTACGGCAGAAATTATAGCGACAAATGAGGACAATGCAATTCCAATAAAAGGAATTGCTAAAACCAGTGCAAAAAGAAGACCATTTCCAATGACCAATCCTCTGTTTTTCTTCATGTAATTCACGCTATCTGAAACGGTAAATTTCTTTCGTTCTAAGTTGTAGTCAATAAAAGAGAAACCGTAATAATACGCTGAAACTAGCACCAGGATAGGGGAGGTTCCAAAGCCCAAAAGTGGGACAAAACTCATTCCAAAAAGCAAAATGATAAACAGCATTTCAAAAGCAAAATTTCGAATACTTATTCTGATTCCTCGTGCAATATCTATTAGTAACTGTTTGAAAGTAAAAGGGTAGTTGTTGCCTTCCAATATTTGTTCTGTGCGTTCTGAAACAATGGCTAAAACAGGTGACATTAGAATCAACACCACATGACCGCCTAAAAATGCAAGAACAAGAAAGACCAATACCTTTAAAATAATCCAAAGTAAAAAGTGCACCGTTTTCGAAAGGTATTCTGAACCCCAAAATTCCCAACTTTCGAAATTGATGAAGTTCTCCATCCAAATTAATAAACCGTCAGATAGTTCGCCCAAAAAATGAAAACCGGTGGTGAAAAATAGAATATTTAGAACGATGGGCCACAAGAAATATCGTTTCATTTTATTTTTAAAAACGAACTCAATGGCGCTTCCATAGGAAGAAAGAGCAATAACTAAATTGGAGAATAGTTTCATGGCTTTGTATTCAAATACGCTATCAAAGTTAATGGCTTTTTAGCATGCTTCTGTAAATTACACGTCCAAAATTCTCGCATCCCATATTTCCATTTTTGAAGGTGTTGAGGTTTATTATTGATTTGTACAATGAGCGAAGGTTTATCGATCCAGCCCATTAGGAAAGTATCCTTTTCATATCGATATGCCGCGAGCTGATCGTAAATATCTTCTATATCGGAATCAAAATCAATGCGCTGCTTTTTAAGCCAATCATCCTTTCGTAATCGCAATTGTGTGAAAGCAATTTGTACGTGAACATCTCCATCTAGCTCTTCAACTTTTTTGTGCTTTCGTCGAATGAGTTTAATATCTCTCCGATTCATCATTTCTTGCAAGTCCTGATCTACATCAGGAATGAGAGAAGTTTTTAATTCAATGTCTAATTTTTTCGAACCGGATTCAAATACAAAATCGATGTCCATGCCCGATGAATTGTCCTTGATATTGGATTCTTTAAATTCAATACCGTGAGACTTTGCCCATTTTTTAAAAGCCAACTCTCCCACATAACCTCTCAACTTACTATCTAACGCAACATTGGGATGCCGGTTTCTCAGGTTATCCGTGAAGTTTTGCTGTAAAGCAGTTGTAAGAGCCGTAAGAATTTCTTCTTTTGTGAGAGCTATGTGAACTATAGCGTTCACTTTTTAACAACCACTTTAAAGTACTGCAATTGATTCTCTTTTAAACCTTCAACCTGCTTGCCTTTTCTTGTTTCGTAACCTTCAATTGCGGCCTTATTTCTAGCATAGGTAACTTCTTCGCAAATCTTGTTTTCGTTATTGGTAATGAGCGTGCAACTTCTTTTCCCACCGTCTTTTTTATTTTGAAGCATCGTAGCATGCAAACTGGTGCCGCTACCAGCAAAGAAGTCTAATATCTTACAATTGTTATTTGGAATTAAGTCGATTACAAATTGCAATAAGTCAACAGGTTTTGGGTAGCTAAAAATACCTTGTTTTAATATGTCCTTCAGTTCGTTACTGCCTTTTGAATTGTTGAAATCAATCAGTGCCCGGTGCGGAAGTTTGCGCACTCGTACTTGGTCCTTATTGTCAACAAATTGGTATTGTTTGATGTACACTTTCCAACCTTTGGGAGTTTCTTTAAAGACGATATAATCGTTCTCTACGCCCCAATCAAATTTCTCTTTTCCCCAACGCCAAGTATTTGGTTTTCCAATTTTCCCACCTGATTGAAGTGTAGATCCATCTGGAGCAGTTATCTCGTAATCTAATGTTTTACTATAGCTTCCCTTGTAATCTAAATCTCGCAAATAGTATTTACCGCGCTTCTTAACTAACTTATCCTGGTGTTTGTATTTTTTGTCATTTTCTACATCAACTATTTCCTGATTAAAAACAAGCGTGTTAATGTTGTTTGCGTAGCATAGCATATAATCGAACTCCACTGCCACCTGTTTGCTATCGTGACCGCTACCGGCTTTATTTTTTCGGATAAAATTGGCAACAAAATTCTGTTCGCCAAAAATGCCATCGCAAATCAATTTCAATCGGGCTTGCTCTAAATCATCAATGGCTAAAAAAATAACACCATTTGCAGAAAGTAGGGCTTTCGCTTTTTGCAGGCGCTTGTACATAAACGAGGACCAGGTCGAATGCCTGCTTTCATCTTCAGCATTGAAATACGCATCGGTGTATTTGAAATCTTTGTTGCCGGTATTATAAGGTGGGTCTATGTAGATAAGATCAAACTTTTCCTTGTTTTGTTGAAGTAGGTGAAGGCCCCCTAAATTATCTCCTTCAATAATTCTATGTTTGGGACCTGTTGTGCCAACTTTTCTAATTTTTACTTCTTTAAACGAAAGCGTATTGTTTAGAATGAATTGCTCAATTTCTTCTGCTTTATTTTCCCAATAAAGACCATTTAGATGTATAAAATTGGACTTGTTTTTCAATTATATATTGTTGATAATATGGACTAAGTATCAAAAACGCTGATAAAAATTCAAGGATAAAAGATTAATTGGGGCTTAAATTAAATTCAACTATGATTGACGTTTTTAAACTTTTCTCTTTCATATTCCTCATTCTGTATTCTTCTCTCCATTCGTAATTCCCAGATTCGTAATTCGTAATTTTTTCAACATTCAACATTCAACATTTCTCATTCCACATTCTGTTTTCTACCTTCTCCATTCTTCTCTCCATTCGTAATTCCCAGATTCGTAATTCGTATTTGGTTAAAATTTTCATCTACTTCGACTATCGCTCAGCATGACAAAAATTTAAAATTCGTAATTCTTTCCACATTCCACATTCTACATTCCAGAATTCTATAAGCTTCTCCTTTTTAACTCTTTTCGAATTAAACTCAATTCTCTTCCGGTTTGTCCTGCAACTGAAGTATTTTCATTTGCTCTTCGAATTAGATAGGGCATTACTTCTTTCACAGGGCCGTAAGGAACGTATTTAGCTACATTGTAGCCTTCTTTAGAAAGATTGTAGCTGATGTGGTCACTCATGCCTAGTAGCTGCGCGAAATAGAAATAATTGTTCTCTTTTGAAATTCCTCTTTGTTTCATCAACTCGGTTAGCAAAAGTGAACTTGCTTCGTTATGAGTCCCGCAACAAATGGCAATGGTATCATGGTGTTCTGCACAAAATGCTAAAGCCAAATCATAGTCTCGGTCAGTTGCAGCTTTGTCGACCTGAATAGGGGAAGGGTAGCCTTTGTCTTTTGCTCTTTCTCGCTCTTTTTCCATATAAGCTCCTCTTACAATCTTCAAGCCTATATGAATCTTGTTTTCTTCTGAATGAGCAAATAGATCTTTGATGTATTGCAACCGATCGTGACGATACATTTGGGCCGTATTGTAGATGAGTGCCTTTTCTTTGTTGAATTCAAGCATCAAATCAAATACAATAGCATCGATCGTATTTTGAATCCAACTTTCCTCAGCATCAATCATGAAAGGAGTATTTGCCGTTTTTGCCGCTGAAGCAATTTGATGAACTCTGTTTTTACCTCTTTCAAATGCTTGCTGCTGCTTTTCAGTCAACTTCTTTTTTGCATCTAATTTCTCAAGAATATCGAAAGGAATTAGTCCAGTTAATTTCACCACACAAAAAGGAATAGCTTCTTCTTTTTCTGCCAACTTTAAGCCTTCTAAGAGCTGAGTTAAACAGTTTTCGTAAGCTTTTTCATTCTGGTCTCCTTCTACAGAATAGTCTAAAATAGTTCCTACTTTATACTGATAAAGCGATTTGACTCTAGGGTTACAACCGTCAATTGTCTCTCCTCCACAGAAGTGATCAAAAACAGTCCATTTAATTAGACTTTTAACCGGAAGACGAAGGTTTAATGCAATCATGGTCAGCTTTGTGCCAATGGCATTTAGCCATGAAACAGCTAAAACTTTAAAAACGAAATGAGCCTTTTTTAGCTCTTTGTCGCTTCTATTCGCAAATGCATTCTCTGTATTTTCCAGTGATAACATTAGATGGCAGCGCTTTCTGTTGGGAACTTACGGTCAACCTTTTTAATTAAGCCTTGCAATACCTTTCCTGGTCCCACTTCAACTAAGTGCTCAGCACCATCTTCAATCATTTGTTGCATGATCTGTGTCCACCGAACTGCTCCTGTAAGTTGCGCAATTAAATTCTCTTTAATTTCTTCAGGAGAAGTAATTCCTTTTGCCACAACATTTTGGTAGATGGGGCAGATGGGTGACTTGATCTCAGTTTCCTTTATTGCAGCTTCTAATTCTGCTCTTGCAGGCTCCATTAACGGGGAATGAAATGCACCACCTACAGGAAGTTTAATCGCTCTTTTCGCTCCAGCTGCTGTTAGTTTTTCGCAGGCTTCA
The DNA here is from genome assembly GCA_913059105.1 of uncultured Flavobacteriales bacterium. Classification (GTDB taxonomy): domain Bacteria; phylum Bacteroidota; class Bacteroidia; order Flavobacteriales_E; family Vicingaceae; genus NORP294. The sequence goes on along the minus strand of CAJXRL010000135.1, from coordinate 438 downwards.
TCTATCCCTGCTATGCTTCCTGAAATAACTAATTGTCCGGGGCAATTGTAATTTGCCGCCACAACTATCTCATTAATTTCAGAACAAATTCGTTCTACTTCGGCATCTTCCATGCCAAGGACTGCAGCCATAGTTGAAGGCTCAGCTTCACACGCTTTTTGCATCGCATTGGCTCTTTTTGCAACAAGGCTTAAGCCATCTTCAAAGCTCATTGCTCCACAAGCAACTAAGGCAGAGAATTCTCCTAAAGAATGACCTGCTGCCATGTCCGGTTGAAAGCTATCACCTAGTACTTTAGCTAAAATTACTGAGTGCAAAAATATTGCAGGCTGAGTTACATTGGTTTGTTTCAAGGCTTCGTCTGTACCAGCAAACATGGTGTCGGTTATGTTGCTGTCTCTTATACACATCTCCGAGCCCACGAGACAGGCAGAAATC
>CAJXRL010000134.1 GCA_913059105.1 uncultured Flavobacteriales bacterium | reverse complement strand
TACACAGAGTAGATCGTCGGCAGCGTCAGATGTGTATAAGAGACAGGTATTTTGTAATACCTCATCCATCTCCAAGAAACAATATTTGGCAAGCTAAAAATGAATGGTTTAAAGCAGAAGTGCTCCCAGAATTAAAAGAGATTACTAGGGAAGTTTTGAGATAATATCGAAAAACTTATCCTCAAAATAATCAACTCAAGCCGGCAAATGCAGTTTGTAAAATGCCTCCAAATTGCACCGTATTTGTGCTATTCTACATCTCATGATTGTAAAATAATTCCACCTCAAATAGATTACCCTCTTGTTTATATCTTGTTGCTAATTTCCTTTTCATACAAACAAAATCATACCCTCACACTATTAAATTTGAATAGAAATTAGATTCCATTCAAATGCAACAATACCACGATTTATTACAACACATTTTAGACAACGGAGCGGTAAAAACAGATAGAACCGGCACTGGAACAAAAAGTGTATTTGGTTACCAAATGCGATTTAATCTGCAAGAGGGTTTTCCTATGGTGACGACCAAAAAGGTTCACCTCCGCTCTATTATTCACGAATTGCTTTGGTTCTTAACAGGCGATACCAACATAAAGTACTTAAAGGATAACGGTGTTCGAATTTGGGACGAATGGGCTGACAAAGACGGAAATTTAGGACCAGTTTACGGATCACAATGGAGGTCGTGGCCAACTCCCAATGGAGGATCGATTGACCAAATTCAAAAAATCATTGAGCAAATTAAAAACACTCCTGATTCACGAAGAATTATAGTCAGTGCGTGGAACGTTGCGGAAGTGGAAAATATGGCGCTTCCACCCTGCCATGCGTTTTTTCAATTTTACGTAGCAGATGGCAAGCTTTCTTGCCAATTGTACCAACGAAGTGCCGATACGTTCTTAGGGGTTCCATTTAACATTGCTTCTTATGCTCTTTTAACTATGATGGTGGCACAGGTTTGTGGTTTAGAGGCAGGAGACTTCATTCATACCTTAGGAGATGCTCATTTATATTCTAACCATTTGGAGCAAGCCAACCTTCAACTTTCTAGAGACATACGACCTTTGCCAACAATGAAAATAAATCCTGGAGTAAAAGATATTTTTGATTTTAAATTCGAAGATTTTACTGTAGAGAATTACGATCCGCATCCGCACATTAAGGCAGCTGTGGCAGTGTAAAAAAGTTAATAATTGCCGTACTTCGACTATCGCTCAGTATGATAATTATCAACTCTGCTCAATGTGGTAATTGTAGACAGAATAACAGTTTGATTGATTAAATTTCAAATACCAATATTCGATCGAAGCTCAACCGTTGTCAGGCTGAGCAGAGTCGAAGTCTAGACAAAGAAAAAATGGAAGTATCACTCATCGTAGCAGCATCAGAAAATAACGTAATTGGCAGAGACAATGATTTGCCTTGGAAATTACCCGATGACATGAAGCACTTTGTAAAAACCACAAAGGGGCATTGTATATTAATGGGACGTAAAAACTTAGAATCCTTTGGCAGACTGCTCCCAAACAGAACCAATATTTTGTTGACCAGAGATCAGAAATATAAATTTGAAGGTGCTGAAATATTCTTTGACCTAAAAAAGGCAATTGAATTTGCAAAAGAAAGCGGCGAAACAGAATTAATGGTCATTGGGGGTGGCGAAATTTATCGCCAATGCATGCAACTTGCAGACCGAATTTACATCACTAGAGTGCATTCAGAAATTGAAGGTGATGTGTACTTTCCAGAATTAGACCCCGCCGTTTGGGAATTGATATCGGAAGAGTTCCACAATAAAGATGAAAGGCACAATTACAGTTTTACCTTTCAGACGTTTGAAAGAACAAAGATTGTTTAGCATATAACTTATCTACACTATAATTCGACAAAGGTTCAGTGTAAACTATCTCCGTCGGGTAACGGACAAACTGCTCATCGTGAAGTATTTGACACCAAAATGCAAGGCAAATTATTAATAAAAAACGCCATCTCGAATTTTCGAAATGGCGTTTTTTTAAGTTTTTAACTTTAAATTCTAAGCTACTTTCAATTGCTTGAAAGCAGACTTATCAAAACGTTGCTTAGCGTATTTTAAATCTATCCGTATTTCCTTGTCAGTTGAAGTAGTATCTGTAGGCATGTTGAACATGTGGTCTATCAAAATGGCTTCACAGATTGACCGCAATCCTCTTGCCCCTAATTTGTATAAAATGGCTTTCTCAACAATATAATCCAATACTTCTTTATCAAATTTCAATTCAAACCCATCCATTTCAAACAACTTGATGTATTGCTTTAAAATGGCGTTTTTCGGTTCTGTCAAAATTCTATTCAATGCTTCTGCACTTAATGGTTCTAAGTACGTAACCACTGGAATACGGCCTATTAATTCAGGAATTAACCCAAAAGAACGAATGTCAGAAGGAATGACATATCGCAAGAAATCTTCTTTTTCAATTACCTCTAATTCAGTCTTGGCCTTAAATCCTAAAGCATTTGAATTTAATCGTTTTCCAATTACTTTTTCAATTCCCGAGAATGCTCCTCCACAAATGAAAAGTATGTTTTGAGTGTTGATTGAAACTAGCTTCTGCTCTGGATGCTTTCTTCCTCCTTGCGGCGGAACGTTAACCGGAGAACCCTCCAATAATTTCAATAAAGCCTGTTGAACACCTTCTCCGGAAACATCTCTAGTAATAGATGGATTATCTCCTTTTCGAGCGATTTTATCAATCTCGTCAATAAAAACAATTCCCATTTCCGCTTTTGCCACATCGTAATCTGCTGCCTGTAACAAACGCGATAAGATGCTCTCTACATCTTCTCCAACGTAACCAGCTTCAGTAAGCACGGTAGCATCAGCAATGCAAAAAGGAACATCTAATAACCGAGCAATAGTCTTTGCCAAAAGTGTTTTACCACTTCCAGTTTCTCCAACCAACATGATGTTGGATTTCTCCAATTCAATATCTTTAATCGAAGCACCTTTTATAACCCTTTTATAATGGTTGTACACAGCCACAGAAAGCACCTTCTTGGCATCCTCTTGTCCAATTACGTATTCATCTAAATGCTTCTTGATTTCAGCAGGTTTGTGAATCGTGATGTTTAAATCTTTGGCAACTGGTTTAATTTCTTCCTTAACAATTTCACCAGCTTGCACAATACAGTTGTCACAAATATGACCTGTAATACCTGCAATTAAGACATTAGTGTCTTTTTTATCTCTTCCACAAAATGAACAGTGGATTTTATTTTTTTCGCTCATACCCTAATTTCTGTACAAAAATTAGCCCCGTCTCGAAAAACGGGACAGGGCTAAATTACGTGATTTTATGAGATTTATTTTCTAGCCAACACTTCGTCAATCATTCCGTACTCTTTTGCTTCAGCTGAAGACATCCAATAATCTCTATCAGAATCTTCTTGAACCTTTTCAAAAGGAGTTTTAGAATGGTTTGAAATAATGTCGTATAACTCTTTTTTCATTTTAAGAACCTCTTTAACAGCAATCTCCATATCTGAAGCTTGCCCTTGAGTTCCTGCCATTGGTTGGTGAATCATTACCCTTGCATGTGGAAGAGCGGTTCTTTTACCATCGGCCCCTGCGCACAATAAAACAGCTCCCATGGAAGCAGCCATCCCTGTACAAATTGTTGCCACGTCTGGAGCAATGTACTGCATCGTATCGTAAATACCCAATCCTGCATAAACAGAACCACCAGGAGAATTCAAATAAATTTGAATGTCTTTTTTGGCATCAGCAGATTCTAAAAACAACAATTGCGCTTGAATGATATTTGCTACTTGGTCGTTAATTCCTGTTCCTAAAAAGATGATTCTATCCATCATCAATCTAGAAAACACATCCATTTGTGCTACGTTCAACGATCTTTCCTCAATAATATAAGGAGTCATTGACGCTTCTAAATAACTATCTACATGCATGCTATTTATGCCTGCATGCTTGGTAGCGTAACTTTTAAATTCTTTTCCGAAGTCCATACTTTTTATTATTTAGTTCTCTTTTTCTCAGCTAATTTAACGAAATCGTCATAAGAAACTTCCTTCTCTTTGATTTTTGCTGTAGCGTTATAAAACTCTCTCAATTTAGTTGCATACAACTGCTCGTATAATCGTTTTGCTTCCTCTTGGTTCTCTAAAACTCGATTTGCAGTTTCTTCCATCTCGGCATCTTCCATCATGTTACCACCCATTCCAGATAACTGCTGCGCGATTAATCCTTTTGTGTGAGCTACAACTTCTTCTTTTGTTACCTCAATTTTATTATCTTTGATTAACTTATTTTCAATCAATTGCCATTTTAATCCTAGAGCATATTGCTCGTATTCAGAATCAATTTGCTCTTTGGTAATTGGCTTTTCGTTAGCGTTCATTAACCACTTTTTCATGAAAGTATCCGGTAATTCCAACTTTGCTTTCTTAATTAAATAGTCCTGAACTTCTCTTTCAAACAATTGTTCAGAGTTTTGAGCAAAAGATTTCTCCATTTCTGCTCTCAACTTACCTTCCATCTCTTCTTTCGACTTCACAGTATCCTTACCATAAATTTTATCGAAAAACTCTTGATTCAATTCAGCCGCTTCCATTCTGTTGATTTTAGAAATGGTATACTGAAATTCTGAAGTTTGGTCTTGAATGTATTGCTCGTCAATTCCTAACCAAGCTGCTACATATTTAGCATCAGCTATATCTTGCGGCTTTACCTTTACAACATCTCCAACAACATTGCCAATAAATTTCTTTTGGTTCTTCTTATCGTTTACGGTGCGAATGTTTACAACGGTTTCATTTGAGATACCCCCTTCTTTAACCGTTTTTCCGTCTAACTCTTCCCATTTTCCGAAAAGCATGTCTTCTTCTTCAGACTTTTCAGCTTCGCCCATTTTACCGTATCGCTTTGCAATTTCAGTAATTTGTTCGTCGATCATTTTCTGATTTGCCTTAATCTTCAATTTCTCGAACTTATCTTTCTCGGTAATTTCAATTTTCACTTCTGGTGCTAAACCAATTTCATAAGTAAAAGAAAAGTCCTTTTGATTTTCCCAATCAATTGCATTAGCATCTTCCTTTTTAGGAAGAGGATTTCCAAGAACATCTAATTTGTTCTCGCTAATGAACTTGTGCAAATTATCAGAAAGTGTCTTATTAATCTCATCTACTAGCAAATTTGTTCCAACCATTTTTTTAACCACGCCCATTGGCACCATACCTTTTCTAAATCCAGGTAAGTTGGTTTGCTTGCGGTGTCGTCTTAAAGCAGATTCTATGCTTTCTTTGTAATCAGCTTCTTTAATGTTGATAGTAATCTCAGCGTTAAGCTTATCAATATCTTTTTTAACTACTTCCATGTTAAATAAATCTTTTCGAAAAAATTTTAATATAGGTACAACTTCGTTGAGAAAAAGTTGTAAAAAAAATGGCGTAAAACAGAAGCCTTACGCCATTAAAATGGTGCGGATGGAGGGACTCGAACCCACAAACCTTGCGGCACTAGATCCTAAGTCTAGCATGTCTACCAATTTCATCACATCCGCATTAAATTCTATGCAAGAACTTCCCAATAAAATTGGAGTACAAAAGTAGTAAAAAATCTAAGAAATAGGCTAAAGTAACTGCTAAAATATTTTGGCTTTAACAGAAGAGAAAAAAGAGGCGAAACCGCTTCCTTCCTAACACTGGCATGGCGCTATTAAACAAAAGAAGTTGGTTTGATTTTACAATTACTAATCTTATGCAACCAGAATATTAGTTAGTCCTTAGTAAATTGCGATTTCAAATATGTTAACATGAAAATTAATCCAAAAGACGTCTCCTTAGGTAAATTGCACAATACATTGCTAGGTTCTGTAGGCCCAAGACCAATTGCCTTTGCAAGTACCATAGATAAAGACGGCAACAGAAATCTAAGTCCATTTAGCTTTTTCAATGTTTTTAGTGCGAATCCTCCCATTGCTATTTTTTCCCCTGCAAAGAGTGGTCGAACAAATACACAGAAAGACACCTATAATAATGTAAAAGAGGTTGCGGAATGTGTTATTAATATTGTAAACTACCCTATTGTGCAACAGATGAGTCTTTCAAGCACAGCCTATGGACCAGAAGTAGACGAGTTTGTGAAAGCGGGTTTGACTCCCATTGAATCGGAAATGGTACGTCCTTTTAGAGTTAAAGAATCGCCGGTGCAAATGGAGTGCATTGTAAAAGAAGTTGTAGAATTAGGCAATGAAGGCGGAGCCGGAAACTTGGTAATTTGTGAGGTAAAGTTGATTCACATTGACGATGCCATATTGAACGAAGAAGGAACGATTGACCAAAACAAAATTGATTTGGTTGGAAGAATGGGAGGCGATTCGTACGTGCGAGCCAGTGGCGATGCATTATTTGAAGTGCCAAAACCAATACGTCAAAAAGGAATTGGAGTAGACGCTTTACCTAACCCTATTAAGAATAGCTCTATTTTAACCGGAAATGATTTGGGAATGTTGGGAAATGTTGAAGTGTTACCAGTTGTAGATTCAAAAAGCTTTTCAGCAAATTGGGAAGACAAACAATTAAAAGCTCATGAGCTTTTAAAAGATGCGAAAATTGAGGAGGCTTGGATTAAACTTATTAGTTAAATTGAATCTTTCCTAGATAGAAATAAGCAAAAAGCCCCAATTGTTATAACAATCGGGGCTTTCATTTGTGTCATGGTAAGCTGAATATCTAAAGAACGATCCATGACCTCAATGTGTAACTCACAAAATATTATAATATAAAGGTCATGAGACACAAAGGGTTCTGCAATACCTATAAATAGGTATCTTTAAGTGAATTTAAATGAAGTCTGTTTAAATAAACCCATGGTCCATTGCATACCTCACTAGTCCAACCGAGTTTTTACACCCTGTTTTACTGAGCAAGTTTCTACGGTGTGTCTCAGCCGTATGTTTACTAATGAATAGCTTATCGGCAATTTCTTGAGAATTCATTTCCTCGCACACCAAGCGCAAAATATCAATTTCTCTTTTTGTTAATTCCAGGTAATCTGGATCATCTTTTCGGCGATAGCTTTCTATTAATTCTGCTTGAGCTTCTTTTGAAAAATAATCAGTCCCATTCATCACAGATTCAATGGCTTCAGCTACCTCAACATCGCTAGATGTTTTAAGTAAATACCCTTTAACTTTAACGGCTATTGCTTCTTGAATTTTAACGCTATTTAAGTGCATGCTTAAAATAACCACCTTAATGTCAGGTCTTATTTTAAGCACTTCTGTAGTTGCAGAAATTCCATCCATCCCGGGCATATCTATATCCATCAATATCAAATCGACATCCAAATGTTGAACGTATTTTAGCAGCTGAACAGCAGATTCGTACTTCTCAACTACCTGAATAGTATCTTTTGCGGCAAGCATTACTCCTAACCCTTGGCGGAATAATTTGTGATCGTCGACGATAGCTACTTTTATCATAATTCAATAGGTCAATAGGTCAATAGGTCAATAGGTCAATAGGTCAATAGGTCAATAG
>CAJXRL010000133.1 GCA_913059105.1 uncultured Flavobacteriales bacterium | reverse complement strand
GAGATTTCTGCCTGTCTCGTGGGCTCGGAGATGTGTATAAGAGACAGTTCTTCTTGTGAGGCATACTGGATTCGAACCAGTGACCCCTACCCTGTCAAGGTAGTGCTCTGAACCAACTGAGCTAATGCCTCATAATAGAATTTTAAAGATACAAAAAAGTCCAAACCTTAAAGCTTGGACTTTTTGGGCGATGAGAGATTACCTTCGGTTTTCTTAGTATTTTACCCTTGTACCCAAGCAAAGCTAAAAAGCGTCGCTTTTTAGCTTTGCTTGGGTTTTTTATTTTCAGAAAAGCACTCTTGTTCTATCTTCATTAAAAAAACAAAAGCCCAATACTAACGTATTGAGCTTTGATTGTGGGCGATGAGAGATTCGAACTCCCGACCCCCTCGGTGTAAACGAGGTGCTCTGAACCAACTGAGCTAATCGCCCGAAAAATTCGGAATGCAAATATACTAGAATTGAATATTGTGACAATCGAAAATTAAAAAAAAATTAAAGTATTTCAGCTACTACAAAATTACTTCCGCCAACGTACACAATTTCAGATTCTTGACATGCAATTTTAGCGCAAGAAAATGCTTCTTTTGCAGTTGAAAAATACCGTCCTTTAAATCCCAAGCTGTCAGCTATAGAATTTAACTCAGTAATTGGTAATGCTCTAGGTACAGAAGCTTGACAGAAATAATAGTTTGCTTCTTTTGGAAACAATTGAAGAACCTCTGCTACTTTTTTGTCCTTCACAAAACCAATCACAAAATGATAGCTCTTGGCGTTCAGACTTTTTAACTGATTTAGTGCGATTTGTAGACCTTCTTTATTGTGAGCTGTATCGGCAATAGTCAGAGGGTTCTCCTTTAAAATCTCCCATCGCCCTCTTATTCCAGTGTTTTTTACCACTTTTAATAAGCCTGTTTTAATGGCTTCCTGCGATAAATTCCATCCTAATTTCATTGATTCTAAACAGGTAATGTAGACTCCTTTAATGTTCTCTTTTTGATAATCTCCGGTTAAGTCTGAACTGAATGAGTACTTCAACTCTATTTCATTTGCAAAAATTATTGAGCTTTCTAGTTCTTCTGCTTTTTCCTCGAATACAATTTTTTGTCCGGAATGATTAGAGATAATAACGGGAGTTTTTGCTTTTATAATTCCTGCTTTTTCGCCTGCTATTTCTTTCAATGTGTTTCCTAACATATCCATATGGTCGAAGCCAATGTTTGTTATCAAGCACAATTCTGGTTGAATGATATTGGTAGAGTCCAATCTTCCTCCTAACCCAGTTTCAATTATTGCTATATCTACTTTTTCTTCCGCAAAGCTGTGGAAGGCTAAAGCAACAGTCCATTCAAAGAAAGAGGGAGTTATATCAACAAATTGGGTATCGTAAGTGTCAACAAATTCGACTACCTGCTTTTCTGAAATCATTTCTCCATTGATTCGAATTCTTTCTCGAAAGTCTTTTAAGTGAGGGGAGGTATATAGCCCTGTCTTGTAACCCGCTTCTTGAAAAATTGAGGCCAACATATGCGCTGAAGAACCTTTGCCGTTGGTTCCTGCAATGTGAATGCTTTTAAACTGTTCTTGAGGGTTTCCTAAAATTTTACAGAGGGAAAGAGTGTTTGTAAGGTCTTTTTTAAATGCACTTTCCCCTTGCCTTTGGTACATTGGCAATTGCTTGAATAGGTATTCAAGCGTTTGTTTATAGTTCATTAATTTAAAATGAAAATAAAGGTCATGGTACCTTTTTGTTGGTCAGCATCTGGATTGGCGCTAAACTTTGTATTTAACGCAGCATCTCTAGCTTTTTTGTATAAAATCGGACTAGCGGTATTTGAGCCTCTTGCTCCTGCACTTGCTCTAACCACTTTGCCGTATTTGTCGACAATAATTTCAACTACAACTGTTCCCTCATCTTGAGAGTTATCTTCAATAGGAGGAGTATATTTCATACTTCTTCCACCTAGAGAGAATGAAGGCCCTCCACCTGAACCACCTAATCCGCTGTAATTTTTGCTGTTAGGATCGCCATTTAATTTGCCTTGGTCTCCAGCTTTTCCTGTATTTCCATCACCTCCACCTTCGGAGGTATTGTTTTTTTTCATTCTATCCGCCATATTCAAAGCTCTGTTGGGCTTTGGTTCCGGCTTCTTTTCCTCAACTTCCTTTTTTTCTTCTACCTTTTTCTCTTCTTTTTTTTCTACTATAGCTGGCGCTTCTTCTGCGTCTTGCGTCATCACTTCATCATCAACTTGGTCTGTATTTTCCGGCTGAGTATGTTCAGGGATAGATTCACTTGGAGGTTCAGGAATGTCTGACATCATTCCGTCGTCAGAAGTGCCAAAGTTTATAGGTATGCCTCCTTGTTCAGGTGGCGGGTCTAGATAAGTCAGGCCATAAAAGGCAAAGAGGACTACTAAAACTGCATGCACAGTGATGGTAGTAATTAAGCCTTTTCGCTTGTTTTTATTTTCAGACGGTTCTTGACTCATTTTGATGTAGTCGCTAATACCAGTTTAAATTTATTCTCGTTCGCAATATTCATCACTTTCACAGCTTCATTTATTGGAACTGTCTTGTCGACATGCAATATAATGGAGTTGCTAGGGTCATTTCCCATTTCCTTCAACAACAATGGCTCCAAAAATTCAAACTCTACCTTGTCTTGATTGATGTAAAAATCAAGCTCTTTTGTAATAGAAACAGAAACGGTTTGTTTCGTTTGTGTCTTTGTGGAACTATTAGGTAGTAATAAGTTTAGCGCATTCGGGCTAACCAATGTAGAGGTAAGCATGAAAAATATCAACAATAAAAACACAATATCGGTCATTGACGACATGTTGAAATTTGGACTGACTTTATTTCTAGAACGTAATCCCATTACTTTGTAGGTTCATTAAGGATGTCTAAAAACTCGGTAGTTCTTGCTTCCATTTTAAATACTACTTTTTCGACTTTCGCTACTAATAAATTGTAACCAATGAAAGCAATAATACCAACTACTAAACCGGCAACGGTAGTTACCATGGCGGTGTAAATACCTTCCGAAAGCATTGCAACATCAATGTTGCCTCCTGCAGCTGCCATTTGGTGGAAAGCTAAAATCATCCCTATTACCGTTCCTAAGAATCCAATCATGGGAGCAGCACCCGAAATTGTAGCTAGAGTTGCTAGGTTATTTTCTAACTTAAACAGTTCTAACTTACCGGTGTTTTCAATTGCTGCTGCTATATCTGCTAGTGGTTTGCCAATTCTATTTACTCCCTTCTCTATCATTCTAGAAATTGGGGTAGGGGTGCTTTTACAAAGAGACCTTGCTGCTTCAAGTTTTCCATCATGAATGAAATCTTTGATTTGATTCATGAAATTTTCGTCTTCCTTTGCGGCATTTTTAATAGTAATGTAACGCTCTACAAAAATGTAAACAGCAATTATCGAAAGAACAAGGAGTGAGAACATTATTATTGTTCCACCAATACCTCCAGAGGTAGTTAGTTCAAGTATTGAAAGTGTTTTTTCAACAGGGACTTCAGTACTTAAGCTATCCACTAGGGGCTCAGCAACATTTATTTGACCTATTATGATAGAATTCATCAGCTATATATTGATTTTAGAATATGCACTAAGTTATGCCTTTAGCATGTGCATGCATTATCAATTAATGCTAACTATTAACAGTGGAATGTTAGTTTTATTGCTCCTTTAGGCAACTACCATAACGTAGTAGGCGGCACCTGCTAGATACCCAACAATAGCAAAAAGACTCATTTTTTTCATGTACCAAATGAAATCTATACGCTCCATACCCATAACTGCAACACCTGCAGCAGAGCCAATTATAAGTGCAGAGCCGCCAGTTCCGGCGCAGTATGCAAGGAATTCCCAGAAGTTTCCGTCCTGCACAAAATGCTGATAGAATTCAAAATCTTCAGGATTAAGAGTTGCAAGAAATTCAGGAGTATAAATTGGGTACATTCCCATAGATGCTGCTACTAATGGAACATTATCAACGATAGCGGAAAGTAAGCCAATTACAATATTTACTAAATAGACATCTCCAATACTCTCTCTTAGGAGCACTGCCATTGAGGTTAAATGACCTGCAGATTGCAGCGAGGAAATTGCAATTAAAATTCCTAAGAAGAACAAAACACTTACGATATCGACTTTTCGCAGAACACCAATTACAGATAGTTCAGACTTAACTTCGTGGTTCTTTTGTCTGTGAATGACTTCAGTTACCACCCACAAAACACCTAAACCAAACAACATCCCCATATACGGAGGCAAGTGTGTTACAGTTTTAAATACCGGAACAAATAGCAACAATGCTAAACCTAAAAAGAAAATTAAATTCCTTTCAAATTGAGAGGTTCTATTTCTCATGTGCTCTGCTTCTTGTGTAATAACTGGACGTTCTACTTCTCCTTTTTTGGTAAAACTTAGCCAAATAAGCGGAACTAATATGCAAATTAGACTAGGAACAAAAAGCTCTGTAATTACGTTAAATGCTGTGATTTGTGTTCCTATCCAAAGCATCGTAGTTGTTACATCACCAATAGGGGACCAAGCGCCTCCTGCATTGGCTGCAATAATTACTAGTCCTGCAAAAAACCATCTCTCTTTTTTATCAGAAATTAACTTTCGCAGGAGCGAGATCATTACGATTGAGGTAGTTAAGTTATCAAGTGCTGCGGAAAAGAAGAAGGTAAGAAGACAAACAATCCACAGTAGTTTGACTTTGTTTTTTGTTTTAATTCTGTCCGTAATTACGGCAAAACCTTCATGAGCATCAATTAGTTCTACAATGGTCATGGCACCCAATAGAAAGAAAATTATTTCTGAGTGATGGGTGAGATGGTGGGCTAATTCGTGAACAATAAAATGATTGCCATGCTCGGCAATTACCGATGCCATGCTGTAACCATCGTTTAAGCCATAATTTTTAGATACATATTCTAGAAAATTAGTATGGTTAAATAAAATCTCGTCCATGCCAAAAACATAGGCGGTCCATCCTAAAACAGCAATCAAGAGAGCAGGAGCGGCCTTGTCGATTTTCAAAGGGTGCTCAAAGGCAATCATTATATAGCCTAAGACAAAAATGGCAACCATTAAAGTATACATGGGGAAAGCTTTTTAGATTTTAACTAAATCAATTTGTTTAATGCTATAGTAAACGCAGTCTTTGCAATGTTTGTTTTGCTGGAAGAGACTTCATAAGCTTCTTCCATTGCTTTTTTGATCGTGTCAGAAGTATCATTAAAAATACCTTCGTCTGTCATTTCAACACTATCAGTCATTAAGTAAGCAAATACGCGAGCCATTCCACAGTTTGAAATAAAATCTGGAATAATGCTTATTTTGCTATCGGTGTATTCTGCAATAGGGCCAAAAAATATTTCTTGGTCCGCAAAAGGAACATTTGCTCCTGCAGCAATTACTTCTATGCCTGAGTCAATCATCTTGTCAACTTGATTCTTTGTAATTAAACGAGATGCAGCACAAGGAATAAAAACTTGAGCCTCAATGGACCAAATTTTACTATTCACCTCTTCAAATGAAAGCATGTTGTCCGATTTGAGTTGATTGCCGTCTTTTTCTAAAAACAAGGTTTTAACTTCATCAAAAGTGAAACCTTCTTCATTAATTAATCCACCTTCGCGATCAATGATGCCAACAATCTTTGCTCCACTTTGAGCTAAGTAATATGCTCCTGCGGCTCCTACATTGCCCCAACCTTGAACAATTACTTTTTTGCCTTTTAGATCTCCACCGTAAATAGAGTAGTAGTGTTTTACAGACTCGGCAACTCCATAACCTGTAATCATATCAGCAACAACGTATTTGTTTTCAACTCTTGGAGTAAATTTATCGTCTTCAATGACTTTAAGAACTCCATAACGAAGTTGTCCAATACGGTTAATTTTTTCAGCTTCCGTAGGCTTGAAATGACCGTTAAACACTCCCTCTTGTGGGTGCCATACGCCTGATTTTTCTGTGATAGGGATTACTTCGTGAATTTCATCAACGTTTAAATCTCCTCCAGTTCCGTAATAATTCTTTAGCAATGGAGCAACTGCTTTATACCATCTCTCTAAAACTCCTCTTTTTCTAGGATCTTTTGGATTAAAATTAATTCCTGATTTAGCACCACCAATTGCTGGACCCGAAACAGTGAATTTTATTTCCATGGTTTTTGCCAAAGAGGTTACTTCATGCTTATCCAAACCAACTCTCATTCTTGTACCACCGCCTGCAGCTCCTCCTCTTAATGAGTTGATAACTACCCAACCTTCTGCTTCTGTTTCTGAATCTTTCCATTCAAAAACTATTTCTGGCTGCTTGTTTTCGTACTTTTTTAGTAACTCTTCCATGGCTGTAATTTGCCCGCAAAATTAGAAAAAAACACCGACTTTAATCTTGTTAAATTGTTAACAATTTTTAGGGAAGATAAATGTTTCCTCCGCAGCTATTTCTGGTTGCTCCGGTAACACTTTTTAGGGTATTGATTTTGCCCAAAAACCGGTTTAATCCGAGAAAGGCAAAAATCAGTGCTTCTTTGAAGTCTATTATTGTTTCATTCGGTAATTCAAATTCCAAACCTTCTTCTTTCAAAAGTTTTATTAGAAATTTATTTTTGCTTCCACCTCCTGTAAATAGAATGTTTTTAGATATGTTATTGGATTTAAGCGTATTTGCGATTTGAAATGCAATATGTTTTGTGAACGTAAATAGCACATCTGATAATGTTTCTTCCCGTTTTTCCATGAGCGGTATTATTTTTTCGAATACCCATTCTTTTCCCAAGGATTTTGGTCCTGAAGAATTAAAAAATTCTAAGTCGTTTAAATCATTATACAACGCAGGGATTAAATGACCGCTATTGCTAAATTCCCCATCCAGGTCAAATTTGACTTGTCGAAATTTATTCATAAAATAATTCAGAACCATATTACAAGCGCAAACATCAAATGCTAGTCGTTCATTATTCTTTTTGAATGAGAGGTTAGCAATACCTCCTAAATTGACGCATGCATCATAAGAACTAAATAGTTTTTCATCTCCAAAAGGAACTAACGGTGCTCCTTGTCCTCCTAAAGCGACATCCAAACTTCTAAAATCGCTGACGCAAGTTATTTCGCTTTCTGCTGTAATAGAAGCCCCATGACCAAGTTGGTAGGTAAATCCTTTTTCAATTTGGTGAAAAATCGTGTGGCCATGGGATGCGATTAAGTCTGCATTTTGGTCGTTTTTCAAAAGGAATTTGGAGGCAATAGTACCTAGGTGTTTACCGTACTTAAAATCTAATTTAGCTAAGTTAACTGCAGATTTAGCTTCAATGTTCCTCAAATTATTTTCCCATTCAACGGAATAATTGTGTGTTTCTGTTACTAAAATAGAGTAGTCCAATTTGTCTTCAAATAGCTTAAATTCAGCTAAACACAAATCGATTCCGTCAAGTGAAGTTCCTGACATAATTCCCAGAACTTTGTATGTTTTATTTTGTTGATTCACTATAGCAACTGTCTCTTATACACATCTCCGAGCCCACGAGACAGGCAGAAATCT
>CAJXRL010000132.1 GCA_913059105.1 uncultured Flavobacteriales bacterium | reverse complement strand
GAGATTTCTGCCTGTCTCGTGGGCTCGGAGATGTGTATAAGAGACAGCAAATATAGTAATTATTGATTAATAATAAACTTTGAATCAGGAAGGTATATTTTTTTTACAAAAAACCTCCAAGATTTAAAATCTTGGAGGTTAACTCTTTATTTAAACTAATTTATTTCTTATTCTTCCCTCTAACCTCTTTCTCTATATAGTCCCACATTTCGCTTGGCACAGCATCTAGGCCAGTGAATTCTCCTGCTCCGTAAAGCCATTCGCCACCATCAATAGTAACAACTTCTCCGTTTACGTAAGCAGAAAACTCAGACATTAAATACCCAGCTAAATTGGCTAACTCTTGGTGTTCTCCGTATCTTTTTAGAGGAATACGCTTTAGTGGATCAATTTTTTCTTTTAACCCTTCAGGAAACAATCTACTAAACGCTCCAGTTGTTGGAAATGGTCCTGGAGCAATAGCATTAGTCCTAATACCATACTTTGCCCATTCTGCTGCAAGAGAACGAGTCATTGTTAATACTCCCGCCTTTGAAACTGCTGAAGGAACAACATATCCTGAACCTGTCCAAGAGTAGGTAGTAACAATATTCAGAACTGTTCCTGCTATTTTATTTTTAATCCAATATTGGCCCATCAATAGAGAACAATTGTAAGATCCTTTTAATACGATATCTACAATTACATCAAATGCTTTTGGCGATAAACGCTCTGTTGGACTAATGAAGTTCCCTGCTGCATTGTTTACCAAACCATTTATTTCTCCGAACGTTTCTATTCCTTTGGCAATTACATTTTCAACTTCCAAAGGCTTTCTAACATCACAAGCAACTGCCAAGATTTTACCACCTGTTTCTTCTATCAACTCTTTTGCAGTCGCATCAATAACTTCTTGCTTTCGGCTTGCAATAATCACGTTGGCCCCCAATTGCATGAAGTATTTGCTCATTGATCTTCCTAGACCTGTTCCGCCACCTGTTACTAAAATCGTTTTTCCCTGCAGCTCTTCAGCCTTAAACATTGGTTCTGTGTATTTCATTTTAATTATTTTTAGGGTGATTTGTATTATTTTTTAGTCCAAAAATCGAATTCAGAATTGACATGACCAAGCTCAGTAATAAGGCCCACAACAATCCATTAACACCAAAGCCGTCCACAAGTTTATCGGCTATCAATATTATAATGGCATTGATGCAGAAAAGAAACAAGCCCAATGTTAAAATGGTAATTGGAATGGTTACAATAATTAATAATGGTTTTACAAGAGCGTTCAATATTGCAAGAACAATAGCCACAACAACGGCAGAGTAAAACCCATCTACCTGAACGCCAGGAAGCAAGTATGATGCAATGATTAATGCCGCTGCGTTTAATAAGAGTTTAGGAATCCAAGTCATGATTTATTTATTATAATCTAAAATTAGCTAGAAAAGCATTAACTCTAGGGTCAATTCTCAATTTTATATCTGTTCAGAACTCCAACGCTCACTCTTACATTCTATTTTAATTTCATTTCTTCATCGCGAAAAAACAACTCCAAGAATATACGGTGACAATAATTCATAATTAAAAGATTTATAATTCTCATCTAAGGTGAAACCACTTGCATTAACTGCGCACAAAAAATTGCTCCAAACGTGCCTACTGCATATCCAAAAACTGC
Organism: uncultured Flavobacteriales bacterium; assembly: GCA_913059105.1. Classification (GTDB taxonomy): domain Bacteria; phylum Bacteroidota; class Bacteroidia; order Flavobacteriales_E; family Vicingaceae; genus NORP294. The sequence continues at coordinate 5,975 of CAJXRL010000132.1, read as the reverse complement.
CAATAACACTCCTACAGGTGCTAAAGCTGGACTAAATGCTGAAGCAACAATTGGGGCAGAGGCTGCACCACCCACATTGGCCTGACTACCCACTGCTACAAAGAAAAATGGTGCCTTGATAATTTTTGCCACGACAAGCAGAATAATAACATGCACAATCATCCAAATAATTCCAATTAAGAATAGCTCAAGGTTGTCGAAAATAGCTAAAACATCCATCTTCATCCCAATGGTAGCCACTAAAATATAGAGAAAGGCACTCCCAAATTTAGAAGCTCCTGCACCCTCATATGATTTCAATTTTGAGAATGAAAAAATCAGACCCATTATAGTAGCAATTACCACTAACCAAAAGAAATGACTTGCCATAGAAGTTAAACGGTATGTTTCTAAAAACTCTTTCTTCGTTTGCATGATTGGAGTTATCAAATCCGCTCCAAAATGTGCAATGGCAGTTCCACCAAAAGCAATTGCACAGATGATCATAATATCTGTCAAATTTGGAACCCTTTTAATACTTGCCGCGTAATCTTCTATGCCTTTTTTCAATTCTTCAATAGCAGAAGAATCTGCTTTCAATTTTTTATCTAGCTTCTCCGTCATTCCGGCTCCAATTAATAAAAAGGCCATCCAAATGTTGGCAACAATAACATCTACCGTAATCATGGCGGAGAAAAGTTTATCACTAGCTCCGTAAATTTCTTTCATCGCTGTTTGGTTAGCACCACCGCCAATCCAGCTTCCAGCAACAGTAGCAAGTCCTCTCCAAACCTCATCAGGTCCAGAGCCTCCTATTAAATCAGGAGCAAAAGCGGATACTGCCAAAATAGCTATTGGCCCTCCTAATATAATTCCTAATGTTCCTGCGAAGAACATAATAATGGCTTTGGGGCCTAATTTTACAATTCCCTTTAAGTCTATACTTAAACAAAGTAAAACAAGTGATGCCGGCAGCAAATAACGCGAAGCAACAAAATACAAGTTAGAATTCTCACCAGAGATAAAGCCGACAGAGTTCAAAATAGAGGGAACAAAATAACAAAGAAGTAATGCCGGAATTACCTTGTAAAATTTAATAAGTCCCGGATTTTTGCTACTGGAGGTCTTAAAGATAACCGCCAATATGGTCATTAATATTCCTAAAACAACCGCATCGTTAGTAATGAAAGCCGTAGCCTCTGAAGTTCCTTCCATAGTTTTTCAAAAAATAAAAAACCAAGATAGGGATTTTGCGCGAATGATGAATAAAATTTACTTGAGACAGTTTTTTAGAATTTTTAACTCCTCGACCTTTTCTAATTGACCATTTTTATTGTATCCATGCATCAAGTTGTTAATCATTCGGTTTACAACGGTCATTTTTGTGCAAGGCATAAAAAACTTTTCTTGCTTGTCAATCTTCAATTTTGTCAAAAAATCTTCAATGTCATTTCTTTGAAAAAGGGCCCCTTTATTGAAAGGGTCTATATAAAACAAAATACTCTCTTCATCAACCGTATCCAAATATTTAAGGGGCAAGACCAAATACGATACTATAAAATGTTCTGGTAAATTAACTCCGTAAATCGGCAATTTTAGTCTTTCCGCCAACTCTAAGTAGAGCATAGAAATGCTAATTGGATTACCTTTTTTAGACTGTAGTACATTATTTATGTACGAATTGCGCGGAGCATTGTAATCATCTCTATTCCCGTCGAAGCCATTTAATTCGAAGAATACCTTGTTTAGAACACCCACTTTTTCTAAAGCTGTATAATCTGAGTTCATTTCAAGCCAACATTGTTGGTATAAATTCTCTACCGTTTGACGAATGCCAATCTCATCTAATTCAGAATATTGATAGTGTGTTAGTATAATAGCTGCTTCAACCAAAGAATGAGTTTCATCATTTTTCCATTCCGTTAAACGCTTTTTTACTTCTTGAAATTGAATTAGATGAATGATAGATTCAATTCTGAACTGTAAGATTTCACTGAAAGAGTTGTCCCATGCGTCTTCCAACTCTTGCACAACTTGCTCACCAAAACTTAACAGTTCTTGGCTCACCTGTGAAAAAATAGTTTCATCAGGATCATCCAAAAGATTAATTAGAGCAGAAATTCTTGAAGCGTCTTTCATATCTACCAAAGATAGACAAAGACTAATCCTGTGAATTTAAATAAAATGAAGTTTTGAACCCTAGACTGTTAATCTATCCAATACATCGTCAATAAGCTGATTCATGACAGGCTTATAATCTTTGCTAAATGAATTGGCGTAACGATTTGCAACAACTGCACATACAGTGCATGCTTGATGTCCCATAAGGCGACTTAGACCATACAAGGCCGAAGTTTCCATTTCATAGTTAACAATTTTATTTCCTTTAAAATTGAATTTTCTTAACTCATCATTCACTCCTTGATGCCTTGGTAACAATCGTAATCTTCTACCTTGAGGCGCATAAAACCCGTTTGCAGTCATTGTAACTCCCGGGTGAAACCCTTTCCCTATTTTTTCAATTAAAGAACTTGAACCTTTCACCAAATACGGCTTATTAAATCGTTCTTTCCAGGCCGTTTGACTTTTAAAAGCTTCAAACATTTCATCCTCCTCGGCATCCATTTCAAAATCATAAAAGTTCATTAACCCATCTAGACCAATCGCATGCGTAGAAACTACAATCTCATCTGCTGGTACGTGCTCTTGAATTGAACCACAAGTGCCAATTCTAACAATTTCTAAAGAAGTTAATTCCTCTTTCACCGTTCTTTCTTGCAAATGACAATTAAATAATGCGTCTAACTCATTTAAGACGATATCGATATTATCTGTTCCTATTCCGGTTGCAAGTGCTGTCACTCGCTGACCTTTATACGTTCCGGTATGTGTAATAAACTCCCGATTCTCCACTTTACATTCAATGGAGTCGAATTTAGCTGAAATAGTGGCTATCCGATGTGGGTCGCCAGCTACAATTATCTTTCTCGCAACTTGTTCTGGTTGTAAAGCCAAATGATAGATTGATCCATCAGGATTGAGTATTAATTCGGAAGGGTGAATCATAACAATAGGGTTTTGTTACGAAACTACAAAAAAGTTCATTCTTAGCTCCCAGTTTTACATCTGAATAAAATGAAATTGAATACCTTTATCAAAAATAAAGTTATCATGAAACATCAATTTCAAGTAAAAAAGATATTAATCCCTATTGACTTTTCAAACACTTCAAAATTAGCACTTGAGCATGCCGCTCATTTGTGTAAAAAATTCGGTTCTGAATTGCATTTAGTTCATATTTATAAAACTTCAACAATCGACGTTTTGCCAAATCTTACTGCTACTTCAGCAAGCCTTCCAGATTACGAATCATTGAGAGAAATGGTAATTGAAGAGTTGAACGAAATCGGGAAAATTTTTAGCGAAAAACACAACATACCATACAACATTGAGGTAAAGGAAGGAAGTGTTTCTAAAGGAATTATTGCTACTGCAAAAGACTGTGGAGCTGACTTAATTGTAATGGGATCGCATGGCGTTAGTGGTTTCGAAGAGTTTTTCTTGGGAAGCAATGCCTACCGTGTCGTAACTTCTGCTACTGTTCCGGTATTAACGGTGCAGGAAAAAGCCGATAAAATGGGCTTTGAGAATATTGTTCTACCAATTGATAACTCACAACATACTAGAGACAAAGTTTCTGAAGTCGTTGCTCTTGCTCAAGCTTTTGGAAGTAAAGTTCACATCGCTCAATTAATGAGAGAAGACGATGATGTTGCGATTATGAAATTAAAAGTAAAGCAAGTAGAAGATCATTTGGATCACAAAGGAATTAGTCATGAAACAACAGTTCTAAATGAAGGACATATTGCAACCATGACGTTAAACTTTGCTCAAACGGTTAAAGCCGATTTGATTGCAATCATGACAGACCAAGAGAATTTCAACGGATTTTTTGTTGGGGAATATGCTCAACAAATTGTAAATCATTCTAAAATTCCAGTTCTAAGTGTAACACCTATTGGAATTATTAAAGGATTTTCACAATCCCAATTAGGGGGTGACTACAAACCTTTTTACCTGTAAAAACCTATATGCAAGCAGAGCTGATCACCATTGGTGACGAAATTCTTATTGGCCAAACTATAGATACCAATTCTGCCTGGATGGGCAAAAAATTAAGTGAGTTAGGTATTCAGGTAAGCCAAATAACATCTATTAAAGATGAACGAAATTCTATAAAAAACGCCTTAGTAACTGCGGAACACTCTACAGCTCGCGTAGTGCTGATTACAGGTGGATTAGGCCCAACTAAAGACGATATCACAAAACATGTTTTATGTGAGTATTTTGAAACTCATCTTGAACGAAACGAAGAAGTTTTAGAAAAAATTCAATCCTTTTTCAAAGAAAGAGGCAGGGAAATACTGGAAACCAACAACCAGCAGGCTGATTTACCGAAAGGGTGCACTGTACTCTTAAACGAAATAGGAACCGCCAGTGGCATGTGGTTCGAAAGAAACAATACTGTTTTTGTAAGCATGCCAGGTGTGCCGTACGAGATGAAACACCTAATGGATGAACAGGTATTACCAAAATTGAAGGAGAATTTTCAGTTACCTGCTATTTTTCACAAAACCATTATGACGGAAGGAGTTGGCGAGTCATTTTTAGTTGAAATGATTAAAGATTGGGAGACTAGTTTAATTACTGAAGATATTAAAATCGCTTACTTACCATCTCCAGGAATAGTAAGAGTCCGCTTAACTTCAATGGGTTCTGATTTAAAACCATTAAAAGAAAAAGTTTTAAGAAAGGCAAAAGAATTGTATCACCTTATACCTCAACATATATTTGGGGAGGATGATATTTCGATGGAAGAAGCTTTGGCCAAATTGTTGGTCAAAAATAAAAAGACCATTGCCACGGCTGAAAGTTGCACTGGAGGATATATTGCTCATTTGTTAACTTCCAGAGAAGGGAGTTCTGCTTATTACTTGGGAGGATTTGTATCTTATGACAACCAAGTAAAAATTGAAACGTTGAAAGTTTCTAAAGACTCTATAGAAGATGAAGGTGCAGTAAGTAAAACTGTAGTTGAACAAATGGCTAACGGAGCACGGAATCTATTAAAAACAGACTTTGCAATAGCTACTTCAGGAATTGCCGGTCCAGGAGGCGGCACAAAAGAAAAACCTGTTGGGACAGTTTGGATTGCAGTTGCTTCTGAAAAAGGAGTGATTTCTAAAAAATTCTTGTTTGAAATGAATAGAAACCGAAACATTCGCAGAACCGCCATGGCAGCATTGAGCATGGTGCGAAGAATTCTTTAATTCAATACTTTATTATTACATGAATAAATTTATTATTGTAGGTACTTTACTCATATTTGTTTTATTGAGCAGCATAAATGGCTTTAGTCAAATTGGAGTTTCGATTAGTCGTGTAATGCCACGAGCTGAACTTGGTGTTGTAATGAAACCAACTGGAATGTATGAACTCAGTTACCAGTTCTCTGATCCAGACGAACAATTTAGATTAGTTACTTCGATAGGATTTATTTATTTTAAAACAAGAGAGGATACCCTAAATACGTAAGGTTATATTTCTGGAGGCGGGGGTCAACTTATTGTATCGGGCTACGAAATATATGATAATTACATCAGCATCCCCCTTTCTTTTAAATCGGATTACAAATTCTTGGATAAAGATTTAAGCCCTATTGTTGGACTAGATGCCAATGTGTTTTTTAACAGCTACAATTACGAGCAGGACATTGACAAAATTATTAGTCTGACCGAAACTGGATCTAGTGTATTTCTTGGTTTGCAGTTAAGAGCAGGATTATTATATACTATTAACGATTCCTTCGATTTAGAATTCAATTTCGGAAGAACCGCTACATTGGAAAATGGAGATGGAAACTTCAAATTTTGGAGAATGGGATTAGGAATAACATATAAAGCTTGGTAACTGTCTCTTATACACATCTGACGCTG
>CAJXRL010000131.1 GCA_913059105.1 uncultured Flavobacteriales bacterium | reverse complement strand
TCTACACAGAGTAGATCGTCGGCAGCGTCAGATGTGTATAAGAGACAGAGTAATATCAGCATCCATGAGGGAACCCCAGAAATACTAGTAACGTTTTCATTGACTGTCATTTTTGTCATTCTTAGAAGCTTCTTTTCAAAATCTTTAAGAAGGGCTGTCTCCCTATTTGGCGTTCGCATAATATCAGCCCAAAAGGGAAGATTTTGGATAATAATCGACGAAAGATCTCCTTCGTAAGATTCAGTATTTGGGTCGATTGATTGGCTGCTGCCGCCCATCATTAATGTTTTTCCTGTAAAAACGTATGTTTCTGGATGCCTTTTGCAATATATAGAGAGCATGTCCTTTCCTCCTTTATAATGGCACTCTTCCAAAGCCTCTTTCGTAACAGGGATAAATTTGCTTTTTTCAGAAGTAGTTCCAGATGATTTAGCAAACCACTTTGTTTCGGTAGGCCATATCAAATTTTGTTCGCCTCGCTTTAATCGATCCACGTATGGCTTTAGGTCTTCATACTCTTGAACTGGAACGGTTTCTTTAAAATGTTGCACATTGTCAAACGAGCTAAACTTATATTTTCTGCCAAATTCAGTGTTTTTTGCGGTAGATGTAAGTTCTTCAAACCATTCATTTTGAACTTCAATAGGGTATTTTGTAAAAAGCTCAATTTGATGAGCTCTCTTTTTCATCCACCAAGAAAAAATTGAATTGAAAATAGGCATGCTTAAATCGAAGTTTGATTATCATAAAAATAATGATAATCTCAACAAATGAACCATAAAAAAACCCGCTTCTCTTAAAAAGAAAAGCGGGTTAAAATTGAGTGAATTTGTTTTAGTCGATAATAATGTCAACTGGCAATCTCGTGTATACACCTCGGGTGCTAATTACACTTTTGATATTTCTGTAATAATGTTCTGCTTTACCAATATCTTCTCCTAGAATTTGGAATTTTACTTCATTCGAAAATTCCTTTAATATTTTTTCAAAAGGGTCTTCTTGTTCTGGTAATTCCTTTATTCTGTAATCTTCTAACTCGGCTGCTTCTACTGCCGCAGCTATGGCATCATCTAATCCGCCAATTTTATCGACCAAACCAATTTCTACTGCATTTAGCCCAGTCCAAACTCTTCCTTGTCCAATGCTATCAACAGCTGCTTGCGTCATGCCTCTGCCGTCTGCTACTTTTTGAGTAAAGTCACCGTAGATATCTTCAATCATACTTTTCAAGGCTTCTCTTTCTTTTACTTCTAGAGGTCTAAAAGGTGTCAAGCCATCTGAAAATTCGTTAGTATTTACCCGGTCAATGTTAATTCCTAGCTTGTTATTGAACATGCCTTTCATATTTGGGATTAATCCAAATACTCCAATTGATCCAGTAATTGTACTTGCTTCTGCAAATATTTTGTCGGCGGCACAAGAAATGTAATATCCTCCTGAGGCAGCAACCCCACCCATAGAAACAATAACAGGTTTTTCAGCTTTTGCAAGAACTACCTCTCTCCACATCACATCAGAAGCTAATGCGCTTCCTCCTGGAGAGTTTACTCTTAGAACAATTGCCTTTACTTTTTTATTTAGTCTTGCTTTTTTAATGGCACTTGCTATAGTCTCTGAGCCCATAGTTCCTTCTCTACTTTTGCCACTTACAATTTCGCCTTCTGCAAATATTACAGCTACGCTGTTTTTTGAATTCAATTTCAACTTGCTACCCTCAATTTGAGTTGCTTTTACTTTAGTCAATTTTTGTAGGGCAATTGTTGTTAGAGTCTTGTCGTCCTCAAGTCCTACTTTCTCTTTTAACGCAGCCAGTACTTCATCTTCATACATTAAGTCATCAACTAATTTATACTGCTTAGCATCTTTAGCGCTTCTTATTAAAAGCTCATCGGCAATAGTGTTCAACTGTTCTGTAGAAATATTTCTGGCAGAAGAAATGTTAGCCGTCATGTGATTCCATAAAGTATTTACTAAAGTTGAAACCTGCTCTCGGTTGGCTTCACTCATGTCTTCTCTAATAAATGGCTCAATTGCGCTCTTGAACTTTCCGTGTCGTATTACTTGCATGTCAATTTCTAATCTGCCTAACATGTCTTTGAAGAACATTAATTGAGCACTAAGGCCCTTAAACGTCATTTCTCCAGCAGGATTCAAATAAATCTCATCAGCAACACTACTGAGGTAATAATCGATTTGACCAAAATTTTCGCTGTAACTAACAATAAACTTCCCTGATTCTTTGAAGTCGATTAATGTATTTCTAATTTCTTCAACACTTGCCATATTTGCTTGTAGCGATGAAATATCTAAATAGATACCTTTGATATCATCATTAGATTTAGCCTTCTTAATGTTGTCTAAAATGTTCTTTAAACTTAAAGGAGTTTTGTTTTCAAAAGTGTTGAAGTCAATATTTTCGAAAGGGTTATTTGATGGTCTGTCTTGTATGGCATTCTTGAATTGAATGTGAAGTATACTATTCTTTGCAATTCTTGGAGCTTCATTATCTTCAGCACCTGCAACCAAAGCTGAGATACTAGCAATGAAAAGAACAACTACTAAGAAGATGGTTAAACCAAACCCCAACATGGAGGCAAACATAAATTTGAAAAACTGTTTCATTTGTTAAATATTTTATGTAAAACTAATCGCATTGATTGGCGTAATTCAATAGATTTACATTAATGGTAATTCGAAGTGATAAAAGGGAAAATAGAGTCTATTTGTCGTTAGGTACAAACGTTGGCGATCGTCTAAAGTACTTGAAACAGGCTATTGAAAAGCTTCAAGTGCTTGCTACCGAGGAAATAGAAGTTTCATATATTTACGAATCAGAGCCTTGGGGTAATGATGTGTTGAATGCCTTTTTGAATTGTGTAATTCAGATGAATACCGATCTTCAGCCATTGGCTTTATTGTATAGGACTCAAGAGATAGAAAAAGAGATTGGCCGACTTAAAAAATCAATTGATTCTGAATATCAAAACCGAATTATAGATATTGATATTTTGACCTATAATAAGACAACCATTGATTCGGACATCTTAACAATTCCTCACCCTCTACTAAGAAAGAGACGATTCGTTTTGCTTCCATTTTCAAATATAGCACCTCGCTTTCAACTCCCATATTCTTTATATTCAATTGAAAAGCATTTAGCCTTATGTAAAGATTTCTTAGAATGTAAGAGATTTGAAGCTCAATAAATTTCTATTGAACGAAGTGATGCGTTATTTGTATGTAATAAGAGAATTCACTAATATTGCACATTAGAACTAAACTGTTTAGAATACAATTTAACATGAAAAAGAATTCCATTAAATCATTCGCTTTTGTTGGATTAGCTGCCGTTACTACTGTAGCTTGTAATCCATTGAAAAACATGACAAAAAGAGCTGCCGAGGTAAGTTACACAGTTACTCCTAGTCCTTTAGAACTGCACGGAGATAGTGTAGAAGTAAATATAGCTGGAACTATTCCGCCAAAATTTTTCAATAAGAAGGTAGCAGTAGAAATTACTCCAACTATTAATTATGAAGGTGGTGAGAAAAACCTTGATAAAATTATGTTAGCTGGCGAGTCTTCAGAGGTTTCTGGTAAAAAGATTAACTACGAAAAAGGAGGAAGCTTCTCTTTTACTGATAAAATTGCATACGTAGAAGGCATGGATGTAGCATCTTTGAATGCTTCTGCAGTTGGGAGATACAAGGGTAAAGAAAAGGCATTTGAGCCAGTTCAAATTGCAACTGGAACTATTATTACTCCGATGTCTGCAATGGACGACGATATGGCTATAGTTGGAGCAGATAACTTTACAAAAACTACTCCAATGAATGCTGCGGCAGTCATTAACTACACTAAGAATAAATCTAACGTTCGTTCTTCTGAATTATCTGACGAAGATGTGAAAGCAATGAAAGCTTGGGCTACTAAAATGGCAAAAAACCCAATGTTTGTTTTCAAAGGAGCAGATATTATGGCTTACGCTTCACCTGAAGGAGAAATTTCTTTGAATGCAAATTTGGCTAACCAAAGAGCAAATTCAGGAGCTTCAACCGTAAATTCAATGTTGAAAAGGGCAAAAGTAAAAGCTGCTTCGAGTGCAGATTTTTTTACAAAGAATGGAAAAGGTGAAGATTGGGATGGTTTTAAAACTGCTATGCAATCTTCAGACATTAAAGACAAAGATTTAATCTTAAGAGTTCTTTCAATGTTCGAGGATAACTCTAAAAGAGAGCAAGAAATTAGAAACTTAGCTGCAACTTTTGAAGTAATTCAAGAAAGTATTTTACCAAACTTAAGAAGATCTGAGGTGAACTTAAAAGGAGAAATGACTAGTTTTTCTGATGAAAAAATTAAAGATTTTTCAACTTCAAATCCTGATACTTTAAGTGCAGAGGAATTATTGTACGCTGCTACAATGTTCACTGACATTCAAAAGAAAAAGGATATTTATACCACTTTTGCTAAGTCATTTCCAAACGACTGGAGAGGGCCAAACAACGTTGGATATATCCAATCAATGCAAAACTTAATGACTGAGGCAAAGGCAAATTTTGATAAAGCAAACTCTCTTTCTCCAAACAATCCAGTTATCAACAATAACTTAGGAGTATATGAAAGAGCTATGGGGAACAATGCAAAGGCAATGGAATATTATGCTGCTGCAAATGGAGCTGGATCTGAAGTTGGTGCTAACATGGGTTACTTACAAATGTTGACAGGAGATTATTCTTCAGCTGTAGCAAGTTATGCTTCTACTAAGTCATACAATGCTGCCTTAGCTCAAACTTTAAATGGAGACTACCAAACTGCGCTTCAATCAATAGATGGTTCTTCAACTGCTAATTCTGCTGAAAGCTTATATTTAAAAGCGATCATTGGAGCTAGAATGGGAGATAAGAACATGATGGTATCTAACTTAAAAGCTTCTGTTGCTGCCAATGGTGACATGAAAGCAAAAGCTAAGAAAGATGCTGAATTTACTAAGTATACAGAAGATTCAGAATTTCAAGCTGCTGTGAACTAAATCACATAATTAAAAGATTTAAAAGGCCTTTCTGTAAAGAAAGGCCTTTTTTTGTGAGTAAAATTTAAAGCCTTTACTAAAACGATATAGTTAGATTAGTTGGTCGGGTTTGCCGAAAAGTTCTATAATTTTAGAAAGAGCCGAGGCTTTAACCTAAGCTTCGAACTTTCTTCATTAATTCAGAAGCAAAAACTAAATCTGATAACTCTTTGTTGGTGGTTTTTAAAATAGTATCCTTAGTGCCTTCCCAGTGCTTGTGACCTTCGTGAATAAAAATAACATGATCGCCAATCTCCATCACTGAATTCATATCGTGAGTTACAACTATTGTAGTAATTTGAAACTCTTCTGTTAGTTCTTTAATTAGGTTGTCAATTAGGATAGCTGTGCTTGGATCTAAACCGGAATTAGGTTCATCGCAAAACAAATAGCTCGGATTTAAAGAAATTGCTCTGGCGATGCCAACCCTTTTTTGCATTCCTCCACTTATTTCGGCAGGGTAGCGGTCATTAATACCGCTCATATCCACTCTTCCTAGGCAAAAGTTAACTCTAGCTTGCATTTCCTTTTCTGTCATGCTAGCATGCATCCTAAGCGGAAATTTGATGTTTTCTTCAACTGTTAGCGAATCGAATAAGGCGCCTCCCTGAAAAAGCATCCCTATTTTTTTTCGAATGTCTTTTTTATCGTCCAACTTCATGTTGGTGAAGTCTTTTCCGTCAAAAAGAACCTGACCTTGGTCCGGGTCAATTAAACCTACAGTACATTTTGTTAATACAGATTTTCCGGAACCTGAAGCCCCAATGATCAAGTTGGTTTTACCTTTCTCGTAAACTACGTCAATACCGTGCAAAATTTGCTTTCCGTTAAAAGACTTGTGTATGTTTCTAAGCTCAATCAAATCAGTAACAATTGAGTTATTACATAATTGGCAATCAAAATAACGATACTAGAGGTAACAACCCCTTTTGTGCTTGCTACGCCTACTTCTAATGCCCCACCCTTTACACTATATCCATAATAAGCAGGAATAGATGTGATGATAAAAGCAAAAACGGCCGTTTTTATCAGTGCATAATAAATGGAGAACATTTTGAAATCTAATTGAACTCCTTCAATGAATGCATCTGTGCTAACAACACCTGAAAATTCAGCAACCAAATAACCTCCCGAAATACCAACAAACATACTCCATATGGCAAGAAAGGGATTTATGAAAACCGCGGCTATAATTTTTGGAACAATTAAATAGGAAGCAGAATTAACTCCCATTATTTCCAGTGCATCAATTTGCTCTGTCACTTTCATCATTCCTATTTCAGAAGCAATGTTAGAACCTACTTTACCAGCCAAAATTAGAGCGATAATAGTTGTAGAAAACTCTAGAATCATAGATTGCCTGGCTGTAAAGCCTACTGTATATTCAGGGATTAGAGCACTGTCAATGTTTGACGCAGTTTGAAGTGTTATAACTGCTCCCATAAAGGCTGAAATGATGGTAATAATTCCCATTGAACCTAATCCGAGGGAGTTTATCTCAAATACAATTTGCTTTCGAATTAAAGAGGCTTTTGTAGGTTCAGAAAAAGTTCTTCCCATCAAAATAAAATACTCTCCTACGTTTTGCAATATTTTCATTCAGTGGACTAAATTAATTGAATTCATTTCAATTGTACGTCGAAAAACGAGGAATATAAATAAGTTTTAAAAAACTAATTGTGAATTTTGCTGAGTCAATAAAAAGGCGTACTTTTGTCCTCCCAATATAGATAATAAATACCTAAAGATATATTGCGGGATGGAGAAGTGGTATCTCGTCGGGCTCATAACCCGAAGATCGTCAGTTCGAGTCTGGCTCCCGCTACTAAGCCTCAGAAACTTCTGAGGCTTTTTTTTTGAATCATTCTTTCTGAAGAATTCGTTTCTTTGTACTTTGAATCTCAACCTATGGCACATAAAGCAGGTTTCGTAAATATAATTGGTCATCCAAATGTTGGTAAGTCAACATTGATGAATCAATTGGTTGGAGAGAAGTTGTCAATTATTACGCCGAAGGCTCAAACTACAAGACACCGTATTTTAGGGATAGTAAACGAGGAAGACTATCAAATAGTCTATTCTGATACACCTGGAATAGTTGATCCTGCGTACAAATTGCAAGAAGGCATGATGAAGTTTGTTTATGCAAGCTTAGAGGACGCGGATGTTTTGGTTTTAATGGTTGAGTTTGGTCAGAAGGATTTAAAAAACGAAAAGTTAGAATTGCGTTTAGCACAAATAGAAACTCCTTTATTAATCTTAATTAATAAGCTAGATCTTACAGATCAAATAGCAATGGAAGCTGCTGTTCAACTTTGGTCGGAGAAGTTTACGAATGCTGAAGTCTTTCCTATTTCAGCTCTATTAGGTTTTAATATCGATTTTTTAGAAAAAAGAGTTTTGGAATTGCTTCCTGAAAGCCCGCCTTTTTATTCAAAGGACAATTATACAGATAAGTCTGAACGTTTTATAGTAGAAGAAAAAATACGCGAAAAAATTCTACTAATTTATAAACAAGAAGTTCCTTATTCAGTAGAAATTGAAGTAGAGGAGTTTAAGGAAGAGGAAAGCATTATTCGAATTAGGGCGGTTATACATGTAAGTAGAGCTGTCTCTTATACACATCTCCGAGCCCACGAGACAGGCAGAAATCTCG
>CAJXRL010000130.1 GCA_913059105.1 uncultured Flavobacteriales bacterium | reverse complement strand
ATCTACACAGAGTAGATCGTCGGCAGCGTCAGATGTGTATAAGAGACAGATACTGCTCTTTACGAGGGAAGATTAAATCAACCTAACCCTTACTTTAGTTTAATAAACGACACGCTAAATTATTTTTTGACTTGGAAAAGTTCTGGAAACAATGATAGATATCAAGAAGAGAATGCAATTGATTTTGGTAATTATTTGAAAGCTCCATACATTCTAAATGAGATTTTACAGGTGTACAATTCAAGTTACTATGATGGTAAAATCTTGAACAGTCAAGCCACAAATCCGGAATATACAAGCGCCGAAGGTTGGATGGATAGCCCAATTACTTTGGGAAATGTTAAGGTAAAAACCATTTCAACTCCCAATAGATATACAGGCGGGCCTTTTGTTGATTTTGAAATACAGGTAGTAGGAGCTTCAGATTGGCAGGCTACTTCTAATCCTGATCATCACCTGCGTATTACGTTTGGAAGTCAAACGGTAGATGAGACTTTTAATGGCTATCAGTTATTGAAGATAAATCGAAGTTTTTCTCCTACAGAGTTAAGTAGGGCCACTAACCGTATTCGATTTGAAAGTATTGACGACTTAAACGCAGGTGTTGACCGGACAGCTTTAGCGTATATGAAAATTCGATATCCTCAGTCATTGAGTTTATCAAATTCTGACTATTACGAGTTCTACCTTGAAGATGCCAACTTGCAAACTGCTCAATATTTAGAATTAGTTCTTTTTAATGGCGGGGCGAATCCCATTTTATACGACTTAACCAATCATAAAAGAATTAGAGTTGTGGAAACTTTGAGCAATCATAAGATGATTGTTCCTAATGGAAATGGACTTAAAAAGTGTGTTTTGCTCAATGAAAGCGAGGTGAAAACGATAAGTCAAATAACACCGGTAGAAGGAACAGGAACTTTTACCGATCATTCAGCAAATATCTCAGACTCTTCATTTTTGATTATTTCTCATACAGACTTATTAACGGGAGCAAGTAATTACGCAAACTATCGTCAATCGCAAGGAGCTTATTCTGTGTTGGTTGATATAGAAACGCTGTACGACCAATTTGCTTATGGCATAAATAAGCATCCAATGGCGATTCGAAACTTTATGAACAAGGCACTAACAAGTTGGACTCACCCGCCAAGTCACTTGTTTTTAATTGGCAAATCGGTAAGTGTAAAAGAGCATCGTTTAGCATATTTGACTAATTCAACAGGCAGTGCAGCGAAGTTAGCATATGAGCGAAATTTAATCCCGTCTTTTGGTAACCCTGCTGCTGATAATCTATTAATGGCAGGTTTGGATGGAACAAATTTAGAAACCCCAATTCCAATAGGTCGATTAAGTGCCAATAATAATGCTGAAATAAAAGTATACCTAGATAAAGTAATTGAGTATGAATCTAGGTCTGCTGCAAAGTGGATGAAAAGAGCACTCCATTTTGCTGGTGGTAAATCGGTATTGGAAGCTGCTCGCCATGAAGGTTACTTAAATGGTTATGCGCAAGATTTTGAATCAGGGGAATTAGGAGGAAAAGCCTTGTTATTCAAGAAAAATTCTGCTGCACCTTACCAAACGACATTAGCAGATTCTGTCCGAGATTTAATAAACAATGGTGTTGGGCTTCTGACCTTTTTTGGTCATTCGTCATCTACCGGAGGGTTTGATATTAGTATTGATTCACCCAGTCAATTAAGAAACAAAGGAAAATATCCTGTATTGTTAGGTAACTCCTGTTTTGCAGGAAATTACCACCAGTCTGGTATAAGGAGCACAAGTGAAGAGTATGTCATCCAGAAAGATGCAGGAGTTATTGGCTTTATCGCCAATGGAAACTTAGGGGTTGGGCTTTATTTGAATCAATTTTCGGCTGCATTTTATGAGAAACTAACAAATGACAATTATGGAGAAAGCCTAGCTGAAAGTATGCGACAAGCCGTGATAGAGGTGCAAAGTGCAAATACTAATGAATTACTAAAGAACGTTTGCATTGAAATGAGTTTGCAAGGAGATCCTTCGATTCGACTTAATCCATTTGCCAAACCGGATTTTGAAGTGGCGGCTTCTCATGTTGAAATTATTCCGAGAGATATTACAGCAGATTTGACTGAATTTAAAGTAAGAATCAGAACAGATAACATTGGAAGAAATTCTACAGATTCTGTTTTGATTAGTTTAAATAGAAAGTTTCCAAATACTTCAAAAAGTGACTCGGCAATAACGCAATTAATTGCTCCAATATCATTTGAATCATATGTGGAGTTCTTATTTCCGATTGACTTATTAAATGATGTTGGAGTAAATGAATTTAGTTTTTCAGTTGATCCTCTTGTTCAAATTGATGAATTAGATGAAATGAATAATAATGTGACCTTTTCAGTTCAGATTCGTTCGGGTGAAATTATTCCGGTTTATCCTTATAACTTCTCAATTGTGGGTACGCAAAATCCAAGTTTAAATGCATCCACCGCATTTACCTTTGAAGAGGAGAAAACGTACGTTTTTGAGTTAGATACCGATCTATTGTTTAGCTCAAGTGGTAAAGAAACGACGTCTGTTGTAAGCGAAGGAGGCTTACTAAAATGGACGCCAACAAGCTTGCAAAGTATGCCAGACAGTGCGGTATACTATTGGAGAGTTAGTAAACAACCGGAATTAGGACAAGATTTTAATTGGAGAACTTCTTCCTTCCAATATATTTCTGGAGAAAGCGGGTTTGCTCAAGACGGTTTTGATCAGTTTAACAATAATGATAAACAGTTTTTATTGCAAAAAAATATTCCTGAGATTTTTAGTTTTACAACTAAAGCTGCGGAGGTTTCGGTACAGACTTATGGTATTCCTACTGCTGGACAATTTAACGATGTGCGTTATGTTGTAGATAATGACATCAGAGAAAAACAATCGTGCTTTGGCAGAGCGGCATTCATGATTGCGGTTTTAGATTCTGTTAGTTTGGATTCGTGGGAAACTCCATTTTACAGTCGAAACCTGCAGAATAACTTTGGTCAGTCAAACGGAGATCGTTGGTGCTCTCCAAATCGAACAAGAGCTGAGCAGGTTTTTAACTTTGCGGCAAATGACACTGCTGTTTTGGATACTATGAAGCATTTTTTACTAAATGAAATACCAGATGGTAATTATGTGGTAGTGTATAATTGGTTTCCGATAAATTTTGATTTTATCAATAATTATGACTCCACCATTCTAGAGGTGTTCGGCAATTTTGGGGTTACTATTTTTAATGGAATTCAGAATAGTAGTGGCTTTGCAGTAGTATTTAAAAAAGGAGACATTTCTAGTGTTGTAGAGAGTGTTTCATCAAATCCATCGACAAAAGTAGAAGTTAAAACAGCCATCTCAACAAATTCAGATATTGGTCAAATGACTTCAATAGAACTTGGACCATCTGCGAATTTTAGTCGTTTAAGCTATCGTTTTTTGAGTTTAGAAAATAATTCAAAAGATAGTGTTGACGTTGTGCTGATTGGAATAGATAGTTCCAACGTAGAAGAAATTATTTTCCGTTCTTCGGAAATGAAGTTGGATACTAACGCAACAGCATTAGTAGATGAGAATAAACATAAGTTCCTGAAAATCCAAATGAATGTTACCGATACTTTGAATCAAACACCACCACAATTACAGAGATGGCAAGTTAGTTTCGATGAATTACCGGATGCAGCATTAAACCCCTCGGGTTTTTTAAAGGTAAATAAAGACAGTTTGGAACAAGGGGAGGTTTTTGTATTAGAAGTAGCAATTGAAAACCCAACTAAGGTGGATATGGATAGCTTAAAAGTTGAATTTAAGTTATTTACTAGCACAGGAAGTATTGTTCCGCTTTCAATAGTTATTACAGAACCGCTTTTGGCAGATTTTTCTACAACTGCTAAAATGGAGGTAAAGACGGAAAGCCTTTCAGGTAACAATACTTTAATGATAGAAGTAAATCCTAATCTGATTCAAGCTGAGAAATTTGCTTTTAACAATTTTGGCCAATACGATTTTCATGTTTCCTCAGATAATATTAATCCATTGCTAGATGTTACTTTTGATGGAAGACATATCATAAATCGGGAAATTGTATCTTCTAAGCCAATAATTTCAATTGATTTGAAAGACAACAGTCAATACATTGCATTGGACGATACTAGCTCATTCGAACTGTATCTCAGAACGCCAAATGGACAAGAAGAATTGGTGAATTTTAATTCAAACTCAGACTTCAATGTTGAGTTTATTCCGGCTAGTCTGCCTCAGAATAAGGCGCGTGTTATATTTAAGCCAGTTTTAGCTGAGGATGGAGTTTATCGTTTAAGAGTGCGAGCGAAGGATAAGTCAGGGAATGAATCTGGGAATCAAGATTATCAAGTAGAGTTTGAAGTAGTAAACAAAGCTTCGGTAACAAATTTGATTAATTATCCTAACCCATTTTCTACATCTACTCGGTTTGTTTTTACTTTAACAGGAAGCGAAATTCCGCAAGAGATACAAATTCAAATTATGACCGTAACTGGAAAGGTTGTCCGAGAAATTGACGAGATGGAATTGGGTCCATTACGAATAGGTAATAATATCACAGAATTTGCCTGGGATGGCAAAGATGAATTTGGAGATCAATTGGCAAATGGAGTGTATTTGTATCGAGTGAAAATGAAGCTGAATGGTAGTAATATCGATCAAAGAGAATCTGCAATTGATAAATCATTTGTCAGAAATTTTGGAAAAATGTATTTACTTCGTTAGTACTATTTCGAAGTATTATTCGTTTAATAAAAAAATGAAGAACCTTTTATGAGAAAAGTAGTATCGTTGCTTTTTGCACTAGCTATGGCAGCTGGTGCGATGGCCCAGGATGAATCAAAATCTTTAGAGATAAAATCTGCAAGCGTGCAATTCGGACTGTATACAGGAGATGCAGGTGTTAGTAATTTTATCGATTTTCAGAAATTGGCACCAACAATGACTTTAACTGAGAATGACTTAGTTGGATTTTCTAATCAAAACGGCTATATTGATAATTCAGGTCCTGCTTTTAGTGCAAATCTGATTTTTGCCAAACCAAATGCAGGAAATGCAGCTCGTTTTAATCTAGAATATAGAGTAGGCGTTAGTTTTCAGCAAGTGGACTTGATGAATCAGAATTACCATAGGGAAGATGAATATAGAATAGATACATTACTTTCATCCAGAAACGGGAAAGAATTTTTTGTTGATTCTATTCAAAATCAAAATTATTACTTGACCTATACTCAACGGCATGTAATGCTTGATGGTGATGTAACGATAAGTACTAACCCACAAAAGCGGTGGAAGTTTTATGCCGGTATTGGAGTTTCTTTGGGGTTAAGTGTAAGCCCAACAACAGAGATTTCCTATACTTCAAATTCTTATATTGAAGGAAGGATTGACGAAGATGAAGAATTTTATCTTGAATCCGATGGCAATACAGAACGATTTTCTAATAAAGGAGGCTTTTTTGGAAGAGTTTATCTGCCTTTGGGAATTGATTTTAGAATAGGAAAGAAGAAGGAATCATTAACGAAGTACCATTTATTTGTAGAGTCTAGGCAAAGTTTGAATTTCCAATCTGTTTCAGAATTGTCTTCAATTACGACTATAGCAAGTACCGGAGGTGTTGGAATGAGATATAATTTTTAAAAAAAAATAATTAAACAAAAAGAGCGGCTTCAATTAAATGAAGCCGCTCTTTTTGTTTTGTATGAATGACAATTATTGTTTAATAATCTTTCTGACGATTTGCTCCTCACCATTATTGATTTGTAAGAAGTAAAGTCCTCCAGCTATTTCTTTTGTTGTTAGAATGTAGCCGTTGTTGCCTTTTAAAAATTCAACATCAATTTCTTTTCCGGATACATCCAATAATCGCATATCTAGTTGCTGGTCCCGCTCCGTTTGAATGTAAAGTACGTCCCGAATAGGGTTAGGAAAAAGCTCTAAATGAGTCTGTAAGCTAATGTCTTCATTTAATCCAACAACAAAAGGTTGGCCTGTAATTGGAACAGTAAAACTACCAAAGGGGAAAGACCCGTTTGTAGAGAAAGTAAGCGTTTCATTTATTGGATTAGTACTTGGGGTATTTGCTATAATTGAAATCTGAATGGCGTCGCCTGGGTTCAAGTTTGTATTATTTCCTGAGCCAGCTCCAAATGACAAAAAGCTTGTGTTTGACAAAGAAAAGTTGGTAAAATTGATGATTTGATTTCCGCTATTCACTAATACAAAGTCAAAAGTATCATTAGTTTGGGCTAAAAATCCTCCAAAATTTATTGAAGACTGCACAACATCGATACCGAATTGACTCGGAGCTACAGAATTTGCTACAAAGTTTGTAATGCGTTTCTCCAATTGAGGGTAATCTACAAAAGGGTTTCGATTTCCTTGAACCAATTGAACCGCAACATTTCTTGTAGAATCTTTTGCGGTGACAGGATATGCATTGTGCCAGGTTTTTAAAATATTTTGTTGAACAGAAAAGTGATTCGAGTAATCTTGGTATCGAATCACGAAATACATCATAGCTCTTGCCGTAGCACCTTTTTGCACATTTCTCGGTTCAAAAGTGGTTTGGTTGTAAAATGAACCACCTCCTAAGGTAACAGGAGTCCCATTAGTCACTGTCCCGAAAGGGTTACTACCTCTTTGAGAATTTGAATTATTTGTTGTTGGATACAAATGGTGAATGTCCGTTCGCATAGGTGATGCAGAATTGAAAAACCCTTGAGGGAAAGTATGCTCTGTGTTAAATTGAGGAGAGGTGGTTTGAGCGTTACTTCTGCTGGTATAACTTGTTTTGTTATAACCGGTGTAAACACACTCCAAAGTATTTACAGTGGCACTTTGTCCATTTTGCCTTTTGTTGTCTATGGTCATAAACATAGCATCCCTAGCTGCATTATAACTCAATGTGGTGTATCCTAGGCTAATTCTTGTTTTTAAAGCAACCTTTAATGCTTGTTCGCTTAAATTCTCGGTAGAGTTGTAATAGGTTAGAGGGAATCTGCCTTGGCCGCTCAGTGCCACAGCTTCATGACCACTAGTTGCATTGTGTTGCACTACCATGGTTGAGTTGTGCAGAATGTTCTGCGTTGGCGAAAAGTAAATCCATACACTTTGCGTTCCATTGCTTGGAATGGTAAAGGTGCTTTGGGAAGCGGAAAACGGCATTTCTCCATAAATGGAATAGAACTTAATATTTGTAATACTAAGTGGAGCTCCATCGTTGTTTCTTAGGGTTACCAACGCACTATCTGCTGAACCCACCATTACGGTTCCAAAATTTACAGATGCACTATCAGCAGAAATAATTTGGCTGGTTGCTACAAGGGGTAACAACAAAGCAAGTAATAAAAGTCTTTTCATATGTTAAATTTGCGAAGTACAAAGGTAAATATTAATAGCTTTGTTCGCAGACCTATAAAACTATGAGTAAGATTAAATTACTGTTACTTTCAATTGCCACGGGATTAATTATGGCATTTGCTTGGCCTTCAATTGGCGATGCTACTTCTATCATATACTTGGCGTTTGTTCCTTTGCTTTGGGGCGAATTTCAAATTAGTAAAAGGTTGGGGAAGACAGGGTTTACAGTATTCTCTTATGCATACCTAAGCTTTTTTATATTCAATTTAATTACCACGTATTGGATCTGTCTCTTATACACATCTCCGAGCCCACGAGACAGGCAGAAATCT
>CAJXRL010000129.1 GCA_913059105.1 uncultured Flavobacteriales bacterium | reverse complement strand
AGATTTCTGCCTGTCTCGTGGGCTCGGAGATGTGTATAAGAGACAGGTATAAATAAGTGTTTTAAAGTGATTCTATACATTTTAGGAGATTCCATTTTTCATAATTAGTGTATATTGTGGAATGAAAACGTTTATTAAACGTTTAATAAACGTTTTTTGAAGAATGATGAGTAGAACATGTCCAACTTGTGAAGCAGAATTAAAGGGAAGGCCCGATAAAAAGTATTGTAGCCCTGAATGCAAAACAGCAGCCCATTACGAACTTCGAAAACAAAAAGACACCTTATTCTTTAAGGTTGATAGGCAATTGAAAATCAACAGGAAAATACTGAAAAAATACAATTTCAATGGTAAAACAGTTCTACGTAGAGACATTTTGCGTAACGAAGGGTTCGATCCTAATTTTTTCACTCACTTCAGAAAAACTCCAAAAGGTGACGTTTACTTTTATTGTTACGACTTCGGTTTTGTAAAAATAGAAGAAATAACAAGCAATGAGCTGAAATTAAAATATTTGATAGTTAATTGGAATGGGAAATAGTGCCATTCACAAAAAAAAAAGGTGCACTATAACTAGCACACCCATCCTTTCAAGTAATTTTAATGTAAAAATCTAGTCTATTGCCCTAGAATTTTTGCGTCCACAAAAAATACCGTTTTAATATTTATTTCATGGTCTTGCGCAATAGCTTCATCCGTTGTTGTTTCAACTCTAATTGAGAACTTGTTTGCCGTTATGTAATCTTGAATATTTTCATCCGATGTATTTAAATTCAAATTTGTTAGACTATCGCTAACGTTTGTTTCTGAGCCTATCGATATTTCAGGCAATCCTTCCGCTTTCATAAATACTTCTACAGATTTGAAGAAATTAAAGTTACTTCCTGCCGGAGAAATAAGGGTTAAAACCATCGTTTGAAGTTTAATTTCTTCTATCGAGGCCGCATTTGTTCTATTCTGGTCGAAAATTGACTCCGAATTTGTCGGCACCTCCGGCGTAGAAAAGCTCACAGGTGTATTAATAACGGTGTTCGCTGGTATGGTAACCTGGTTGTCAAAGCTCATGGTAAACTGGGTCAGTTTATCTACTTCCTTACATGCGCCAAGGCTTATTGTTACCAGTACAAGAGCTACAATTCTATTTCTCATCGTTTTTTGTATTAGCGTTAAAACTTGTAGTAGCATTAGTATTCCAAAGCACAAAGCTCCATACATCCGCCCATTCTTCAATTACTTTTTCTGTTGGCTTTCCAGCTCCATGTCCGGCATTAACATCTACTCTAACCAACACCGGATTTACTCCTTGGTGTTTTGCTTGTAGTTCAGATATAAACTTCATGCTATGTGCAGGAACTACCCTGTCGTCATGATCGCCAGTAACCACCATTGTTGCAGGGTACTCCGTTCCTTTTTTTACATTGTGCAAAGGAGAGTAGGACAGTAAGTTGTTGAAGTTCTCTTCATCTGTATCACTTCTACCATATTCTCCGGCCCAAGCCCAACCAATAGTAAATTTATGGTAACGTAGCATG
Organism: uncultured Flavobacteriales bacterium; assembly: GCA_913059105.1. Lineage (GTDB taxonomy): Bacteria > Bacteroidota > Bacteroidia > Flavobacteriales_E > Vicingaceae > NORP294. Next base: position 6,206 of record CAJXRL010000129.1, on the reverse strand, counting down.
TCTAAAACACCAACACCTGGTAAAGATACTTTCATCAAATCAGGTCGCTGCGTCATAACAGCTCCTGCCAATAAACCTCCATTTGAACGACCGTGGATAGCCAATTTCTCTGAGCTCGTGTATTTCGCTTCAATTAGATATTCTGCCGCAGCAATAAAATCATCAAACACATTTTGCTTGTTCAACCTCCAACCTGCAGTATGCCAGTCTTCACCAAATTCGCTACCTCCACGTAAGTTTGCTACAGCATAAATTCCACCTTGCTCTAAAAACACGGTGTTAATTGCCGAAAATCGTGGTGTAATGCTAATGTTGAAACCACCATAACCGTATAAGAAGGTTGGATTGTTTCCATCCATTTTAGTTCCTTTCTTGTAGGTAATAAACATCGGAATATTTGTGCCGTCTTTCGATGGGTAAAATACCTGCTCGGTCACATATTCACTTCCGTTGAAGGCAGTTTCAGGTTTAAAAAACAATTCAGCTTTATTTGTTTCTAAATCGTATTGGTAAATTTCAGTAGGAGTAGTGTAGGAGGTATAAGAATAGAATGCAGTACTTTCATCTTTGTCGCCATTAAAACTAGCAATTCCAATGCCTGGTAATGCGATGTCGTATAAATAATTTGCAGCAGAATCATACACTTCTAATTTCGATTGAACGTTTTTCATGTAGCTCGCAATCATCTTATCGCCTGCTAAAGAAACTCCTCTTAAAACATATTCTTTTTCAGGAATAAAGTCCACCCAATTCTCTTGAGTAGGGTTATTAATGTCAACCAAGCAAATGCGATTGTTCGGAGCATTGTAATTTGTATTGACCAAGAACTTGCCATTTCCTATGTGGTCCAATATGTAATTGTCAGTATCGTAACCGTCGACCAAGCTCACAAAATCACCACCATTATTAAGGTCTTTCACCATTAATGAATTTCCGTTTGTTGATTCAGAAGTGGTCACATACATATATGCTTCATCATCCGTTATTCCAGCCCCTGCATTTCGTTGTGGATGTTCTTTGTCTTCATATACCAATTGGTCTTCATTTTGAGAAGTTCCTAGCGTATGGTAATATATTTTATGGAATTCATTCTTTCCAGAATAATCTGAGCCTTCCGTTGGTGGATCATATGAACTGTAGTGGAAACCATTTTTGTACCATGAAATGCCACTAAATTTCACCCAATTTACTTTGTCTTCCATCAAAGACTTAGTTTCCAAATCCATTACATTTATTTCAACCCAATCAGACCCAGCTTTTGAAATACCATAGGCCATGTATCGGTTGTCTTTTGAGAAACCCATTCCGTTCAACGATGTAGTTCCTTCATCAGACATCGTGTTTGGATCAAGCAATACTTGTTGCTCTCCATCTAAGCCTTTCTGAATGTACAATACACTCTGGTTTTGAATTCCATCATTTTTATACATAAAATAGTTATCGCCTTTTTTGAAAGGAGCGCCAGCTTTCTCATAATTCCACAATTCAGTCAATCTTTTTTCAAGGTCTTCCCTGAATGGAATTTGCGTTAAATAATCAAAAGTCACTTCATTCTGAGCCTTCACCCATGCTCCAGTTTCTTCAGAAGTATCATTTTCCAACCACCTGTATGGATCGGCAATTGCAGTTCCAAAATAGTCATCAACTATTGTGTCTTTTCTTACTTCAGGATAAGCTTTTACGCTTATTTCTTTTCGGGAAGTTTTTTCCAAATTTTTGTCTTTTTCAGAAGTGTTTTTTTCGCCACAAGCGATCAGTCCGAGGCCTGCCGTAAACAAGAGTGCTATTTTGTTCATTGAATTGTAATTTGACATCAAACTTAAGGCTTTTTGAAGAAAATTATTTTGCTTTCCATTTACTAGTAAGTAAGTTACTCTATTGAACCATTCTATTATCTTTGGAAAAAGAAATTAAAATGAAGAAGTTACTCTATTTTACGTTTTTTGCCGCTCTATTGGCTTGCGGTAATCAAGAGCAAAAGACCGTAGAACCAACTGTTGAAATTCAAGATTTCGAGAAGTTTGCGGCCGAATTTATTGATGACATGTGGGCTATGAATCCCATTTCTGCATCGTACCAAGGCGTGCATGATTACGATGATAAAATGCCAATTCCAAATGAAGCAAGAAAGCAGTTTAAAATGAAATTTGCCAAAGATTGGCTAGCGAAATTAAATGCCTTTGATTACGAGAAGTTAAGTGAAGCTGATAAAATTGATTTTCATTTAATAGAAGATGATTTAAAGAATACCTCGTTTTATACCAATGATTTTAAAATGGGAGAATGGAATCCGGCATCTTACAACATTGGGGGAGCATTTTTTCAAGTTATTAATTATCAAAAGCATTCGTTAGATAAACGTTTAGAAGATATCAATGCTAAGCTAGATTATGTTGATGCCTATTACGCACAAGCGAAAGAGAACATTAAAACGCCAACCGAAGTTCACACTAATTTGGCGATTCAGCAATTGGAGGGTTCAAAAAGTATTTTCAGAAAAACACTTCTAGATTCATTAAATGCTTCTGCAAAAGATGAGGAGTTCAAGAAAGCATTTGAGTCTAAAATTGAAAAAACGATTGCTACTATAGACGATTATAAAAGTTTTTTACAAACGGAATACCTAGATAAAAAGAACGACTCAACTACTTTTAGAAGTTTCAGAATTGGAAAAGAATTGTATGGTAAAAAGTTTGCTGCTGAGATTCAATCGGCCTATTCTGCCTATGAGATTTTTGAAGCAGCTGTGGTGGAAAAAAGCGATTTGCACGATAAAATGTTCGGTCTGTCAGACATGCTTTGGGAGAAGTATTTTGGCGAACAAGAAAAACCAGACAGAAGATTTGATCAAATTCAAATGGTGATTGATGAAGTGGCAAAAACACATGTTCACAGAGATTCCTTTGTGACCTCAATTCGTCAACAAATACCTGAATTGGTAGCTTTTGTGAATGAAAACGATTTAATAACCCTAGATCCTAAAAAGCCTTTGGTAGTGCGTGAAACTCCAGAATACATGAGAGGTTTTGCAGGAGCTTCAATTTCTGCACCCGGACCATATGATGCCGATGCAGAAACATACTATAATGTAACTCCGTTAGACCATTACACAGATGAAGAAGCGGAGAGCTACTTAAGAGAATATAACAACTTCACGTTGCAAATTTTGAACATTCACGAAGCTATTCCCGGACATTACACTCAATTGGTGTATAGCAATCAGTCCCCAAGCCTTATAAAAAGTTTATTAGGTAACGGCGCCATGATAGAAGGTTGGGCGGTTTACACGGAAAGAATGATGTTGGAAGCTGGTTATGGTGGCGATAATTTAGAAATGGGTTTAATGTATTACAAATGGAATCTGAGAACAGTTTGCAATACCATTTTGGACTACGGAATTCAGGTAATGGATTATACAGAGAAAGATGCCATGCAATTGTTAATGGACGAGGCTTTTCAAGAGAAATCTGAAGCAGAAGGCAAATGGAGAAGGGCTCGTTTGTCTCAAGTCCAATTGTGTAGTTATTTTACTGGTTATTATGAAATCATGCAGTTAAGAACTGAATTGGAAGAGAAAATGGGAGAAAGCTTCGACCTTAAAACATTCCACGAAGAGTTTTTAAGTTACGGAAGCGCACCTGTAAAGTACATTAGAAAGCTTATGTTGAAAAAGTTAAGTTCAGACTCGAAAGCAGCTGCGTAAACCTGTAAAAATTCCAGGAACAAAAGCACAGGTATTTTATTAACTTTAGAAGCCCGATTCTCGTAAAATGTACTATGATAAGAAAGCTGCTACTCACTCTCTTTGCCATCACCTTTGGTTACTCGCTTCAGGCCCAGTGCTTGGAAGTTTTGGATGGAAATGGTGTATTTGATGACAATCCGCAGTTTATTTCTTGCGTGCCTGGAACATATACAGTATTTATTCAGCCAGACAGAAATATGGGAAACTATACTGTTGTCTGGGGCGATGCTTCGCCAAATACAACTGGCGCGAGCCTTTTGATAGGCACCTCAATATCTCATGTATATCCTGCAACAACAACAAGCTATGTTATAACCATAACCGACAATTCAACTAGTTGTACCATTACTGGTATCGTTGTGCTAGAGAGAAATCCATTGGCTTCTATTCAATTACCAACTGGCGACGATAACTTTGGTTGTACACCTGTACAATTCAGATTCATCAACAGTTCAACTCAGGTTTCTCCCAATACAACTTTCACTTGGGATTTTGGAGATGGAAGTCCAACAGAGACGTACAATTCTACCAATTTAGGGGATACTGTTTTACACAACTATTTACCTGGTGTAGGCGTTCAAAGTTGTGAATTGAATGTTACGCTAACAGCAACAAATTTTTGTGGATCTTCTACTGCATCATTCTTTCCTTTAAGGGTTTGGGATTTGGACGAAGCTCGAATTAACCCTTCGGCAACTCTATTGTGTTATCCCGATACCATTGTTCAATACACAAACACAACAATTCGAAATTGTTTTCCAGAAGGGAATCAATCTCAGCGATATGAAAGATGGAATTTTGGGGATTACTGGGGCTTAGGACGAGATTCTATAATTGAATGGAGAGCTTGGAATCCACCAATAATTAATCCTCCGCCAATGGCGTATCCAGGAATTGGAACATATACCGTAACGCTGCAAGACAGCAGCTTTTGTGGATTGGATGCCGTTTCTCTTTCAATTCAAATTACAAACGCACCAACTGCAGTTTTAACTTCTACAAAGGATACGATTTGTGAAGGTGAAAATGTAACGTTTATCAATGGTTCATTTGGTGGTGCAAATCGGTATAGATGGAATTATGACTTAGGGGCTGGATTTCAAAATGGCAGTGGAGGGAATAAAACGAGAACGTATAATGTTTCTGGAGACTATATAATTCAGTTAGCAGTTCGCATTAACGGAGCACAAGGATGTGTTGATACAGCTGATGTCGATTTGCATGTATTACCAAGCCCTACTGCAAACTTTACGTTTGATACAAACAATGAGTGCGACAGTATGAATGTCAACTTTACAAATACTTCAACGGGAACAATTGCGAGCTATAATTGGAATTTTGGAAACGGGAATACATTTATAGGATCTAATCCACCTGCGCAATTTTATAGCTCTCCGTCAATTTATAATGTGAGCCTTGCTGTTGCAAACAATCGAGGATGTCCAGACTCAGAAACGAAGCAAATTAGAGTTAGACAAACACCGGTGGCAAATTTTACAGTGAATTCTGTTTGTTTGAATACTCCAGCTGTATTTACCGATTTATCTACCTCAGGAGGTGACCCAATTTCAAGTTACAATTGGACGTTTGGTGACGGAGGAATTTCTTCACAACAGAACCCTTCTCATTTGTATATTGCTTTTGGAACATATACAGTTCGTCAAATTGTGAGTAATGGTTTTTGTGCCGATACTGCCGAAATTCAAGTTACGGTGGAGAATAAACCGACCGCGAGTTTTGTCGCAAGTCCAAAAACCGGTTGTTCAAGGCTAACCGTAAATTTCACCAACCAATCGTCGGCAAACGCTACTAGTTTTTTATGGAATTTTGGAGACGGGAGTTCTTCTCTTTTTGCTAGAGATACTTTCCATACCTATACAAATTCAGGAAATTTTGATACTTCATTTGTTGTCCAAATGATAGCTTATACTGGGTTTGGTTGCACTGACACAATAAAAGATACGGTAACAGTTTTTCCAATACCAACGCCGTCGTTCACTTCAGATGCTGTGGTTGATTGCGGCCCTGTGACGGTAAACTTTACCAATACAACTTTAGGAGACAGCTTGAACTATTTTTGGAACTTTGGAGATGGAACAGCCGTTGTAAATGATACCAATCCAACTCACATTTTTGAGAACAAGACACTGTTTATCAATAATTATCTAGTACAACAGATAGTTGCTTCACAGATGGGTTGTAGAGATACAACGACCCGGATTATCCAGATTTATCCTGAGCCAATATTTACTTTTTTAACGGTACCGGATTCTGGTTGCAGCCCATTGAACGTTACTTTTCCTTCCGTTGTTGGGGCCGTCGATTATCAATGGGATTTTGGAGATGGTTTCACAGCAACAGGTCCAACTCCTTCGCATATTTATATTAATAATACAACAAACAATCAAACCTATACCTGTCTCTTATACACATCTCCGAGCCCACGAGACAGGCAGAAATC
>CAJXRL010000128.1 GCA_913059105.1 uncultured Flavobacteriales bacterium | reverse complement strand
TCTGCCTGTCTCGTGGGCTCGGGAGATGTGTATAAGAGACAGCTATTGATACCATTCAATATATTGAAGCTGCTGGAAATTATACCAAGGTGATTACCACTAATGAAACCATTACGATTAGAGAAAAAATTTCAACGGTTTTAGAGTTATTAAATGATATAAATTTTATTCATGTTCACAAGTCGTTTGCAGTATCAAAAAAACACATAAAGAGTATTGAAGGCAACCGAATTTTTATTTCTGAACATACAATCCCTATAGGGAAAACATACAAAGTAAATGTAAATCAGTTATTGAAGTAGATTGTTAGACTCTAATAGTTGCTAACATTTGTACATGATCATTAATCATGTTTGTTTTATGTCATTTCCTCAAAAATAATACAATAAACCAATCAAAACCATAGCATAGACAGATTTATCCGTTTTTAAACGACTATAAGTAGTTATAAACGTTTGTTGTCGGAAAAGAAAAAGACACCAATTTTAAAAGAACACTCCTTTAAAACTACTTTTTTAATTAAGGCATAACAATGGGTCCCAACAATACCAACCAAATAAGGTATCCAAAACTGCCGCCAACTAACGCTGCTGCAATAAATGTGACAGAAATAGCTTTAGGAACAACCCTAAACGTAACATAAGCGCAAATTATACTTCCTAAAAATGCTAAAGGCAAAGAGACTGATCCTTCCCATAAATTAAAATGCATGGCAAGTTCTCTTTCATCTCCACCAAAAAATGAACCATTGGGTGCAATTAATTCACTCCCAATAGAAAGAAATGGATTGCAAATGAATCTTAACCAAAATAGGGAGGTAAACACTAAGAACCAATGCCATAAGCTAAATGGCATTTCCCTATATTTTCGACCAAAATACAGTAGCAATAAAAATGCTAATGTTCCAAAACCAATGGTTTGAGCAGGACCGCCAAGGGTAATCCAAAAACCGTCTGATTTTAATTTGTCACTTAAAAATACATACCTCGCTTTGTTCTGAAAATCTTTGTTGTTTTCTATGGCGGCTTCATGAGCAAGATATATCTCTTCAAATTCATTATACAATTTTTCAGAATCATAGCTAATGCTTGCGTAATGCAGCTCTGCAGAATAGCCTAACAGTTTAATTGCAGCACCATGCCCTAATTCATGACTTAATGTGCCAATTGGAACAAACAAAATGAATGTGAATGCGAGTAAAATAAATTTTTTAAAATGAAATTCCATAGTTCTGTGAGGTGCTCTAATAAACCAGTTGATATAAAATTGTAATGCGTTCTAAAAAAGATTCGTGTGCTTTTCTATTTGCATAGAAATTCTTTACTGCTATGTTTTTACTTCTGCAAGTTGCATATTCTCAGTGTTTGAAACTATCAACACTTCTAACAATTCAGCAATTACGTGCAAACTATGTTCCACTTCTGTTATCTATACAAAATTTGTAAAGCCTGATATATCCGGTATCAATAGTAATGAATGTTGCATTTTTTAGCTTAAGGTTGTCATTCGAACTTCATGTTTTCTTTGCGAAAGAAAATTACCGTATTCAAATGTATCTAATATTAGCTACTCCGCAGTCGTTTTAAATGTCTGCCCTTTTACACAAATTGATAAGCCTTAACAACAGTTATACCGCCTGTTTTTGAACCTAAATAAATTGAAGTAGAAACAACAAATTAGGCCTGTTAAATTCTGTTGATATTTCTGGGCTTTTCTATTTCTAATGCTGGGCAATAGTTTTATCTTTGTCGCCATGCAAGAGAAGATTATCATCATAGATTTTGGCTCTCAATACACCCAATTAATAGGGCGGAGAGTGCGCGAGTTGAATGTTTATTCGGAAATTCATCCGTACAACAAGTTACCAGAATTTGACGAATCAGTTAAAGGAGTAATTCTTTCAGGAAGTCCGTTTTCAGTTCTCGATGAAAATGCACCGCAATTCGATTTTGATTTGGTGAAAGGTAAAATGCCGTTGTTGGGCATTTGTTATGGGGCACAATACATGTCGCATGCGTTTGGGGGTAAAGTAGCTCCTTCAAATACAAGAGAATATGGTAGAGCACATTTGAATTTTGTAGAAAATTCGAATGTTTTGATGAAAGGGGTTCCAATGAATTCTCAAGTATGGATGTCGCATGGAGATACCATAAACACCGTGCCTGATAATTTTAATTTGGTTGCCAGTACAGAAGATGTTAAAGTGGCGGCTTTTCAATTGAAAAATGAGCCAATCTTTGGAATTCAATTCCACCCAGAAGTGTATCATAGCTCTGATGGTTTGCATTTACTGCGAAATTATATTGTAGATGTTTGCGCCTGCGAACAATCGTGGACTCCTGATGCTTTTGCAGAAACTACAATTGCAGCTTTAAAAAAGCAAATCGGAAATGATAAAGTTGTACTTGGTTTAAGCGGAGGTGTTGATTCCACCGTTGCGGCTATGCTATTGCATAATGCGATTGGGAAAAACTTGTATTGCATTTTTGTAGATAATGGTCTGCTTCGTAAAAACGAATTCGAATCTGTTTTAGATCAATACAAGCATTTAGGATTGAACATAAAAGGAGTGGATTCGAAAGACCGTTTTATTTCGGCATTGGCAGGAGAGTCTGATCCTGAAAGGAAACGAAAAGCTATTGGTCGAGTATTTATTGAAGTATTCGATGATGAGGCACAGGCCGTAACCGACGTTAAATGGTTAGGTCAAGGAACTATCTATCCTGATGTAATTGAATCTATTTCAGCAACCGGAGGTCCTTCCGCGACCATAAAATCGCATCACAATGTAGGAGGGTTACCAGATTATATGAAACTGAAAGTGGTAGAGCCGTTGCGTTTACTATTTAAAGACGAAGTAAGAAGAGTTGGAGCTTCTTTGGGTTTGAGTCAAGATCTTTTAGGGCGTCATCCTTTTCCTGGTCCTGGTTTGGCAATCCGTATTCTTGGAGACATCACAGAAGAAAAGGTACAAATATTGCAAGAGGTAGATAGTATATTTATAAATGGTTTGAAATCAGACGGTCTATATGATAAGGTGTGGCAAGCAGGAGCAATCCTTTTGCCAGTTCAATCGGTTGGTGTAATGGGCGATGAAAGAACATATGAGCAAGCGGTTGCGTTGCGTGCGGTAAGCTCAACAGATGGAATGACCGCAGATTGGAGTCACTTGCCGTATGAGTTTTTAGCTAAGATTTCGAATCAAATTATTAACAAGGTGAAAGGAGTAAACCGTGTAGTTTACGACATTAGTAGTAAGCCACCTGCAACCATCGAATGGGAATAATATGAGGTATTTATTGACTTTTATTTTGGTAAGTTGTTCGCTTTTAAGTTTCGCTCAAGAAACCGAGAAAGAAGAATTAACAGTTCATAAAATAGGAGGTAAGGAATATTACATCCACATTGTTGATACTGGAAATACTCTGTTTGCGATTAGCCGAAAATATGCAATTCCGCGAGAAGAGATTCTAAAAGCCAATCCGCGATTAACAGACGTATTAACGTTGGGAGATCGATTGATGATTCCTCTCAATAAGATTACTCGAAGAGATTTAGCCGAAGCCCCAGATATTGATGGAAATTTTCTGATTCATGAAGTTCAGAAAAAAAATACCTTGTATTCTATTGCCAAGGAATATAGTGTAGAAATTAATGACATTATTGTAGCCAATCCTGGTTTAGAAGATGGCCTAAAGAAGGGAACAAAAATTAAAATACCTGTTGCAAAAATAAAGAGCGCAACTGGGGATGAAGAATATGTCGTTCCTGCTTCAGCAAGCCCTTACGTAACACACCAAGTGGAGCTAAAAGAGACTTTGTATTCATTGAGCAAATTATTCAATGTTAGTATTGACTCCATTTATGTGGTGAATAATGGATTAGTAGGCGGTTTGAAAGTAGGCGATTTGATTAACGTACCGATTTTAAAGAACTATAAAAAAGTAGCTCTTCAGGCTATTGAAGATGTAATGTTTGATAGTGCTGGGGTTAAAAATTCTTACAAAGTATCAATTTTGTTGCCTTTTTATTTGGACTTAATGGAACAGACTACCACAGTAGGATACAAACAAGCACAGATATTGAACAAAGAGTTATTCAATAAAGCTCAATATGCGATCGATTTTTACCAAGGTTTTAAATTGGCTACTCAAGAAATGACAGATAAAGGGTTGAATCTTGAATTGCAAGTCTTTGATACAGGAAAAGACAGTAGCACGGTGAAAGGGATTATAAGTTCTAATAAATTAGACGGTTCAGATTTAATAGTAGGACCATTGTTTTTAAGCAATTTTTTGCAAGTAGCTGATTATGCAAAGAGCAAAAAAGTCAACATTGTTTCACCAGTTAAGCTGAGCAATAAGGTGTTATTAGGGAATAGCTATGTAAGTAAAGTTGCTACTAGTGAACCAATTCAAACTCGATTTTTGGGTCAATATATATATGATTCACTGCGGTTTAGTAATCTAATTATTGTTTACCCTGATAAGTTTCAAGATCGCAAACGAATGGAATTGGTGAAGAAGCAAATCAAAACGGCTGCCGAGGCGAATCAAGATACTACCAGAATGTCACCATTGCGAGAAGTATTGTGGGACCCAAAAGAATTGTATGCAATAAAAACGAAATTGAAAAAAGACGAATTAAACGTCATAGTTGCACCAAGTTCAGATCAGTCATTTGTTACTCGACTGCTTACTTCTTTAAATATGATTGTTGAAGATTATCAATTTAAAGTAGTTGGATTGGAGAATTGGCAAAATTTCGAAAATATTGAAATCGAATATTTACATAATATGGATGTACATTTAATTGCATCGGAATTCATTGATAAGGAAAGTGAAGGCAATTTGGATTTTATGGCAGCATTCAATGAAACCTATAAGTGTGTGCCTTCTCAATTTGCATATTTAGGTTATGATGTAGCATCATACTACTTAAGCTCGTTACAAAATAGCGGAACAAACTTTGAGTTAATGTTGCCTACTGAGAAAATGCAAGGGTTAAGCCGAAAGTTTAATTTTGTGAAAACAGGAATTGAAAGCGGCTTCGAAAACCATTCGTTTTACATTGTACGCTACCAGGATTATAAGCTGGTGAAGGTTCAATAAGTCACAATTTCTTACCAAGATTCGAAATAGAATCTTTCAACTCAAATGAATCTTGGACGTATTTATGATGTGCAACTTTCCAATGTTCTTGTCATTGGTCAGAAATAGTATAGGCATAATAATTGAGGTTGAATGTGTTGAGTGTCCGTAAAGATCTCTTTTCAATAGCAAGCATATCTGTATAATAAAGCCGCGCAGGATGGCCTGGCTTTTTTTTGTAACAAATATTGCAGCTCAGCCGTCCTACTATTAAAGGCGGTAAAATTGTCAATTCAATTTGCCACTTATCCAAAAGGATAAAAAATAGATTTTCAACAAAACGTACAAAATCAGTGAGTTATATTTTTGCAATTTTCCGCTTATACTACTATGCAATGCCAACTACCTTATGTATTCATATATTTACCCTAACAGTTAAAACCCAATTAGCATGAAAACTTCAATCTTATACATCGCATTATTATTAGTTACTTTCAGCAGTACTCAAACATCCTTTGCTACTACAGGCGTAGGGCCTACTAAATCAGTAAAAACAAGTTTTTTAAAATCTAAAATACTTACACCTTTAAAAACACATCATTTAGACTTTGAATTACCTAATTTCTGCAATTACTTGGAGAATGGAAATCCGAAACAAGCAGAGGGAGTTTACAAAAGTCCAGACGGAAGGTATGTAATCGCATTAATCAAGAACAATAAAAAAGGACACGATTATATTGGTGTCGTTTGCTCAACAGATAATCCATATTGGGAAGTAGGAGAAGTGAAGTTTAACTTCGTACTAGCTTCCGGTAACGAATTAAATGGATACTATTATGATAGTTCTGGAGCATTTGTACCGGTTAGTTTTACAATCGATGGAGACAGTTTAAAAACGAATAAATTAATCAAGATGGATGTGGAAAAAATTAAAGGCGTTACAGCTGGGTGGCTTTAAAAAAATACAGATATCGAAAACTTATCTCAAATCAATAACATCGTAGCTAGGATTGTCTGCTGTTGAAAACACAAATGTATTTGCTTCGATGTTTTCATTAGTTATGAATTTTTTAATGAAGTATACAAAGTCAGTTCCATCCTTTCCTTTTATGTCTATTTGGTTAACAATCATTTTTTCCTTGTTAACATAGATCTTAATGGTATGAAAACTTTGTTCGTCGGCCTTTTCAGGAAACAGATTTATCACATCAACAGCAACACCATTTGCAGTCGTGCTCTTGTCGTACTGGTATTTATAACCTTTCTCCCATAGCGTTAAAATTTTAGTTGGACTTATGTAATCTTCAGTTTCATCTTCCTCGGGCACATTGTTTAATTGAACTTCTTCCGCTTCATCTAAAACTGTCCAAACTGTTTTGCCATCAGAAATTATTTTTTGACCTGCTATCTCTAAATTGTATTTTTCACCTTGCGTTACCAGTGATCCAGTTTGAGTTTCTTCGATGTCTTCCGCAACATTTTTCATGGTATACTCAAAATCGGCACGCATACTAGTATACGTTTTTGTTTTTGCACTTAGTTTGTCCAATATGCCTTTAGCCTTAGCATCTTGGGCATATACTTGAACAGTAGCTAAAATTAAGCTTAACACCATTCCAATCTTTAATAACACTTTCATAACCATCTGTTTTTTATTCGTTATTCAATAACTGTTCCAAACTCATTTCGTCAGTTATCAGAACCTGTCTAGCCTTACTCCCTTCGAACTGTCCTATAATTCCTGCAGCCTCTAATTGATCTACAATTCTTCCTGCTCTATTGTATCCTAATTTTAATTTACGTTGCAATAAGGAAGCGGACCCTTGCTGGTGTTGTACAATTAACCTCGCAGCATCTTCAAAAAGAACATCTCTATCTGATTTGTCAACATCTCCAATCGCCGTGGCATTCTCATCTATATATTCTGGCAATAAGAATGCATCAGGATAAGCCCTTTGGCTACCAATAAATTCTGTTAGTTTTTCTACTTCAGGTGTGTCAACAAAAGCACATTGCAAACGCACTAAATCGCTTCCGGTTGATAATAGCATATCTCCTCTACCAATTAATTGTTCTGCACCGCCCGAATCTAAAATGGTCCTAGAATCAATTCCCGTTGTTACTCTAAACGCAATTCGCGCAGGAAAATTTGCTTTTATCGAACCTGTAATAATGTTGGTTGAAGGTCTTTGAGTTGCAATAATTAAATGTATTCCAATTGCCCTAGCTAACTGAGCCAATCTTGCAATTGGTGTTTCTACTTCTTTACCTGCTGTCATTATTAAATCAGCAAATTCATCAATAACCAAAACAATGTACGGTAAATACTTGTGACCGTTTTCGGGATTTAATTTTCGAGCAACAAACTTGGCATTGTACTCCTTAATGTTTCTGACAAATGCATTCTTTAGCAATTCGTAACGCTCGTCCATTTCAATACAAAGGGAATTCAATGTGTGAATTACCTTTTGGTTATCAGTAATAATAGCATCTTCAGAATCAGGAAGTTTTGCCAAAAAGTGACGTTCAATTTTATTGAATAATGTTAATTCCACTTTTTTAGGATCAACTAACACAAATTTCAATTGAGAAGGATGCTTTTTATACCTGTCTCTTATACACATCTCCGAGCCCACGAGACAGGCAGAAATCT
>CAJXRL010000127.1 GCA_913059105.1 uncultured Flavobacteriales bacterium | reverse complement strand
ATTGATAATTGATAATTGATAATTGATAATTGATAATTGATAATTGATAATTAACGTTAAGATCCAACTCTCTTTGTCTTGTACCCTTTTTTATTCAGCAATTCCATCACCTTTTCTCGTTTATCACCTTGAATAATGATCTGACCATCTTTAGAACTACCACCAACTCCGCAAGCCGCTTTTAGCATCTTTCCTAAATCTTTTAGATCTTCTTCCGTTCCAACAAAGTTTTTAACTACAACCGCTACTTTTCCGCCTCTGTTTTTTTTATCTAGATGAACTTCTAATAATTGTTTTTCAGGGGCTAGTGTATCTTGGCCTTCTAGATCAAAATCTTCTTCAAAGTCAGGATTGGTAGAGTAGACCACTCTGCTATTTTTCGATTGTTTTCCCATAACACAAAGGTATACAAAGCCTAAGTTTTTTATTTTCAATTTTGTTGGTATTTCAAATAAAATTTGGACTACTTTTGCAGTCCAGTTAAATCTGGGCTTAAAGGTTTGCAATTTCGATTGTGATTAAAAGGGAATTCGATGAGATTTCGAGACTGTTCCCGCAGCTGTAAGCTCCATTAACCAATGGCCATTTAATGCCACTTTTCGTTATCCAACGAATGGGAAGGCGGTCAAAGGGGAGTAAGTCAGAAGACCTGCCATTAAGAAAATACTTTCGGGAATAAAAGTGAAGCGCGAGCTTGCCTCTATATGGGCTACTTACTCTTTATGATTTTCTCGGTTTAATTTATTTATTAATAGATGTTTGGCTTTCAAAACTAAAATTAGCTGTGCATCATAAAAAAACCGAAGATGAAAAAAATTACTTTTTCAATTGCTCTCTCAGTAATCACATTGGCAAGTGTTGCCCAAAAAACCATTTTGGTAAATGGTGGAAAGTTTGGAAATCAAACTGAAAATGTATCAGTTAGTGTGTACGATCCACAGACTGGAATTTCAACAACAATCGATTCAATTCACACTCAATCTGTGCAAGATGTTTTAGTCGTTGGAAACATAGCCTTTGTCGCAGCACAAGATTCAATCGTCAGGTATAATTTAACCAACAACTCAAGGACGGCAGCAGTTAAATTTGCCGGTTCAAGTACAAAGTCCTTAGCGATAGCGCCTAATAATGAATTGATCGTTTCGAATTGGTATGGTAGAACTTCTTACAATATCTACATCTACAATCAAACAACACTAAGTTTAGTGGACTCCATTAACATTCCATCTGGCGTTAATTCAATGTTAGTTGAACCAACAAATGATCTGTTAATTGTAACTCAAAATCAATCTACTGGAGTGCCAAATTATCAGGACACTTTAGGAAGTATTATTGCTGCCACAATTTCAAATAGAACTGTAATTTCTCCTTTGACTACTTCAGGTTATTCTGGAGATGTAGGTGAATTAATAGCTAAACCAAATGGTACAGGAGCTTACGCAATTAATTCAGTAAGTAACACAATTATAGATGTTAACGCCGCCAATTTTCCAATTGTGACAACCTCACTTAATACATCCAGTCAAAACTTTAAGGTAAATAATAGATCTCAATATGAAGTGAATGGAGATACTTTATTTTTGCGAATGAATCAAGGTATTGGAACAATAAACCTGAATAATTTAGCTGTTATTGATTCTAATTTGGTTGATACAGTTGTTACTGCATTTGCCTACGATACCTCAAATTTTAAATTTTATGTAACTGCTACTGATTTTTTTAGCTACAGTTCTGGTAAAATTTATGATAGAGTAGGAAATTATTCAGGTTCTTTTGCAACCGCTTCATCGCCTGAAGCAATTGCTGTGATCTACAGCCGTACAACTGGATTGATCAGCTTTTCAAACAAGGAAAAAATTGGGTTTTCAATTTATCCTAATCCTGCTATAAATCATTTTTCAATTGAAGCCAATTTAACAGCTGAAGCTTGCGTTCAAATTTTAAATTACAACGGTCAATTGGTAAAGAAAGTTAATCAGTTGAATAGTTCTAGTCAGATTGATGTTAGTGATTTAAGTTCAGGGATTTACTTTGTAAACGTTCTAATGAACAACACTGTATCCACTCAGAAATTGATAATCCAATAAAATGAGAATACCGCTATCCATACTACTTATTTTAGGAACCTTGAGCATTTATGCTCAGGGCCCTTTTGCTCCTCAGGCAAATCAAACTGGGACTTTAGCAATTCATGCTGATTCTAATGTGTTTGTAGCTTGGGCAAGTCGGATTGAAGTGCAACGAGGAAGACAAGATATCGCAGTTCCAAATTCAGATACTACAACTGTTGGAAGTTGGACTCAGTGTTTTGGAAAGGCAAATGGAACAGTTGTTAGTCTAGGTGATTCCGGAGTTGCAACAGTTCAGTTCGAAGGGTTGATATATAATGGAGTGGGTCCTGATTTTGCTGTTTTCGAAAATGCTTTTAATCATACATTTTTAGAATTGGCTTTTGTTGAAGTTAGCTCTAACGGTATTGATTTTCATCGTTTCCCATCGTATTCACTTACAGATACGTCAATTGCAGTCGGTTCCTTTGGTTCAGTTGATCCAACTGGTATTCACAATTTGGCGGGAAAATATAGCGCTAATTATGGCACACCGTTTGATTTATCTGATTTGGATTCAATTATAGAGTTAGATGTGAGTGCTATAAGTCACATTAGAATTGTTGATGCCGTGGGAAGTTTGAATGAGCGTTATACTCAGCGAGACTGTAAAGGTCGAAAAGTAAACGACCAATATCCTACAGCATTTCCATCAGGAGGATTTGATTTTGATGCAGTAGGCGTAATTTACATGAAGGGTGTTGGCTTGTCTGAGAGCTATGATCAATCGCACCGGTCAATATACCCGAATCCATCTAATGGAGTATTTTACGTTGATCATGAAGGGAGTGGGTTATTAAAATTTGAATTGCGAGACTTTACAGGACGCGTAATGCAAGTTGGTCTATTAGAAACAAATACAGTTGACTTTACTTCCTTGCTTAAAGGTGCATATTTGTTGCAATTAATTGGAAAAGAAAGGCATACGACCCATAAAATTGTAATTCAATGAAAATAGTAGGATCCATCGTACTCTTTCTGATGGTTACTAATTTATTGGCTCAAAATACAATATCCGACACTGTAAAGATTAATCAAGTCACAGTTCAAGGCGCTGCGCAAAAATCAAATCAAGAACGTTTAGATTCCACGATTCTCAGCGATCCTCAACATTTGAATTTAGGTGACTTATTATCAAAAAAATCGCATTTATTTATAAAGTCATACGGCATTGGAAGCTTGGCAACCATTTCATTACGAGGAAGTGGAAGTGCCCACACTTTATTGAATTGGAATGGTATTTCATTGAATTCAAGTATGAATGGAACAAGTGACTTGGCGCTTTTTCCATTATTTTTTATGGATGAAGTAAGCTTGAATTACGGACTCAGCAGTTCTATTGATGGAACCGGCGGGATAGGAGGATCTGTTAATATATCTACGTTGCCACAGTTTAAAAAGCAGTTGAACTTATTTGTTTCTTCAAACTTTGGAAGTTTTGGTCAACAACAGCTAAATGCAAAAGTAAAAATAGGCAACGAGAAGTTTCAATCCATTACTAAGCTTATTCACAACAAAGCTGACAATAATTTCGAATATATAGACTTAACAGTAGAAGGCTTTCCTAAGCGTCAAGTAAAAAACGCAAACCTGCTTCAAAAAGGGGTGATGCAGAGTTTCTTTTTTAAACTGAAGAGGAATCAATTAGTAGAAGCAAACTTTTGGTGGTTTGATTCTGAGCGGAACTTGCCGCCTTTAATAGCACTTAGGGAGAACACAGAATTTCAGGAAGATATTTCAATTAAGAGCTTGGTTAAATACTCTAAATACTTTGACAGTAGTGTATTAAAGTTAACGGGCGCATACATTGATGATGAACTAAAATATGTAAATCAACGTGCAGGAATTGCTTCTAAAGCTCAAATGAAAAGTCTACGGACGAGGGCTGATTATGAATTTAATTTTAAGAAAATTGAACTTCATTCTCAATTAAAATTTGATAATAATAAGGTAACTGCAGATGGATTAGCTAAAGAGGTTGAGCAAAGTAGGTTGGAGGTCTATTTAAGAGCTCGGCACTCTATAACGGAACAATTTAATGTTAACTTATCTGTTCGAAATTTTCAGGTTTTACAGAGTGAAAGTTACTTATTACCGCAATTACGGTTTGATTATCAGATTGGAAAATCGAATGTGAAATTGTTTGCGCTAGCTGGAAAAAACGTAAAATATCCAAATTTGAATGATTTGTACTATCAACCTTCAGGGAACATTAGCTTGAATGCTGAAGAAAGTGAGAGTGTTGAATTTGGGAGTACGTATCAAATGGACCTTATAAAAGAGAAATTTTATGTCAATTCGAGTACAACTCTTTTTTACAATAATATTGAGAACTATATTCAATGGGTGCCTACTGCTTTTGGCTTTTGGAGACCCAATAACCTAAAGGCAGTTGAAACCATGGGGGCTGAATTTTTTGTAGAAGTAAAGCAACCAAAGGGAAAACTTAAGAAACATTTGAGTGCGACATACTCATACACTTCATCCAAAAATTACAAGAAACAACATGAGTTTGATGAATCAAGGGGAAAGCAATTAATTTACATACCCGAACATAAAGGCAATATCAGCCTTAATTTGGAGTTTATGGGATCGGCATTTACCATTAACTATCAAATGTTGGGTATCCGTTTCATAAGCTCGGATAATGAAGATTTACTACCTAGTTATTCTTTGTTAGACGTCGGCTTAAGTCAATATGTTAGCATCAATAGAAAATACCTTATTAAAGTAACCGCGGGAGTTAAGAATGTATTAAACGATGAATATCAGGCGATTGAATGGAGGCCAATGCCAAATAGAAATTATTTTGTTCAATTAGCCTATCAATTTAAGAAATGAAGCAACTATTTTATCTTTTTATTTTTTTGTCCATTTTTTCTTGTCGCACCGATGATGAGCAAGATGGCCCTGTAATAGTTGCTGATGCTTCCGTTTTAATTTTAAATGAAGGGAACTACAATTTTGGAAATGCAAGCTTGTCATTGTACAATCAAAATGATAAATCAATTGATAATAAAGTATTTCAATCTAACAACCTTGGTCGGCCAATAGGTGATGTGGTTCAGTCTGCTGTTCAAATTGGAAATGAGCTGTTTGTTGTAGTAAATAACTCGAGTAAAATTGAGGTATTAGATGCTTCAACTTTAAAGTATATCACTTCCATCCAGCAATTAAATTCACCTCGATATATTACAGTAGCCAGTAATCAAAAGGCTTACGTGAGTGACTTATATGAAAATAAACTATACATTATAAATCCAAGCAGTAAACGTATAGTAAAAACCATTGAAACCAAAGGTTGGGTGGAGGAAATGGCCATTGCTAATAATAAATTGTATCTCTCGCATGTGGACAGTAATCAGGTATGGGTTGTAGACATTATAACGGATTCAATATTGAAGAAAATAAATGTGCATGAACAGCCTCAATTTGTTGAAATTGATAAAGATAGAAATGCGTGGATAGCTTGTGGAGGTGGATTGAATGGAGGTAAGTCAGCTCTTTATCAAATACAAACGTCCAACGATTCAATACTTTCCATTTTTGAGGGTGCAACAGTTGATGACAAAATAGGAGAGTTGGGGCTTAATAATACTAAAGATCAACTTCACTTTTTAGGCAAGGATGGCTTGTACGTTATGAATATTTCGGATAATTCATTGCCGATTACTCCCAAAATATCAAGTGTAAATCGATTGTTCTATGGCTTTTCAATTGATCCAGAAACAAATGAAATTTACATTAGTGATGCGATTGATTACCAACAAAGAGGAGTCGTGTATCGATTTAATTATCAAGGAATAGAATTGGATGCATTTAAAGTAGGGGTAATCCCTGGAGATATTGTATTTTTAAAATAATGGACTACTATCCCAATAGAATTGTTTGTTTAACTGAAGAAACTACAGAGCTACTCTACTTGATTGGCGAGCAAGATCGAATTGTTGGAATTTCAGGTTTTACCGTTAGACCTAAAAGAGCTAAAAAGGAAAAGCCAAAGGTTTCGGCATTTATTGATGCAAATATTGATGGGATTCTTGCCCTCAAACCAGATTTGGTAATTGGGTTTTCTGATATTCAGGCAGATATTGCTCAAGAATTAATTAAAAAAGGCATAACAGTTTGGGTAAATAATCATCGGAGCGTCGAAGAAATCATGAAAATGATTGTACAGCTTGGTGCGTTGGTGGGCAGGACTGAAACTTGTTTGGACCTAGTACGGCATTATCAAAAAAGGATGCTTGAAATACAACAAATTACTGCCAAATGGAAGGTTAAACCAAAGGTGTACTTCGAAGAATGGTACGACCCATTAATCAGTGGAATACAATGGGTGAGTGAGTTGGTTGAAATGGCAGGCGGAATGGACTTGTTTGCTGAGAATGGAAAGGAAAGTTTGGCAAAAAACAGGATCATTGAAAACCCCAAAGAAGTTCTTGAAAAGGAACCGGATATCATTTTAGCATCGTGGTGTGGCAAAAAATATAAGCCAAAGCGCATGTTTGATCGTGAAGGCTGGAAGGACACAAAAGCTTTTAGGAATGACGAGTATTATGAAATCGATTCAGGTATAATTCTTCAACCTGGACCGGCAAGCGTCTCCGAAGGATTAGAAATAATGCATAAAATTTTTTCAGACTGGGAAAGAAAACATGGAAATTAAAAAACCAAAGTTATTTTTCAACTGGAGTAGTGGAAAGGATTCCTCTTTTGCACTTTATAAATTAATTCAGCAAGGCGAGTTCGAAATTTCAACTTTGCTGACTACAGTTGGTGCAGAAACCAAGCGGATTGGGATGCATGGTTTGAGAGAAAGTTTGTTGAAACGACAAGCTGAAGCAATAGGTATTCCTTTGGAAATAATATATTTATCAAGTTCAACAACTCACGAAGCTTATAACCGGCTTATGAAAAGTGCTATGAACCGCATGAAGAGTAGTGGGATATATAATACAGCCTTTGGGGATATTTTTTTGGAGGACTTGAAAGCATACCGAGAAAGTCAATTAGAGAAAGTGGGAATACAGGCTGAGTTTCCACTTTGGAAAAGGGATACTAAAGAGTTGATTTTTGAGTTCCTAGAGCTTGGCTTTAAGACCAAAATAGTTGCTGCCAATGCAAAATATTTTAATCGTGATTTTGTGGGGACTGATTTAACTAAAGAGTTGATTAATAGCTTACCACTGGAGGTGGACCCTTGTGGAGAGAATGGAGAGTTTCATACATTTTGCTACGATGGGCCAATTTTTAATAGCCCAGTTGATTTTTTGGTAGGTGAAAAAGTGAAGAAAAGTTACCCCAATCCAAGCAAGCCAAATGAAGAGATGTACTTCTGGTTCTGCGATTTAATATAACTATTAAAAGTTTTGAAACAATTTCTGTATTGCTTTTACGATATTTGTTTGTTAGACTAAAACCTAAGATTTGAGAGGATTCATAAAATACCTATTTGTACTCCTGCTATTAATTTCATTTCAGCAAGTTAACGCACAGTTTCGTTTAATTATGGAAATGGCTGTAACGGATGGAGGAAAAAAGATGCCCGGCGCTAGTATTAAAGTTTTTAAAAATGGTTCATTAGTGGAACTGTCTCTTATACACATCTGACGCTGCCGACGATCTACTCTGTGTAGAT
>CAJXRL010000126.1 GCA_913059105.1 uncultured Flavobacteriales bacterium | reverse complement strand
CTACACAGAGTAGATCGTCGGCAGCGTCAGATGTGTATAAGAGACAGGGCATAATTAACGTAAGGTTCTCTATACGCTTTTGAAATAAATGGAACAGTTCTAGATGCCCTAGGGTTGGCTTCTATAATAAATACCTCTTCATTTTTTATAGCAAACTGAATATTAATTAATCCTTTTGTTCGCAATGCTAGAGCAATCTTTTTTGTATACTCTTCAATTTTTGAAATCACCTGATCACTTAAATCGAAGGACGGAAGAACCGCATAAGAATCTCCTGAATGAATGCCTGCAGGTTCTATATGCTCCATTATCCCTATAATATGAACATCTTCTCCATCACAAATAGCATCTGACTCTGCCTCTATCGCTCCTGATAAGAAATGATCTAATAGAATTTTATTCCCAGGTAAATCCTTAATTATTTTTATAACATGCTGTTCTAACTCTGTTTCGTTGATCACGATTTTCATGCCTTGGCCTCCCAGAACATATGATGGCCGAACCAATAATGGAAACCCAATTTCCTTACTTAATTCCAATGCTTCATCCGCAGATTCAATAGAACCATATTTCGGGTAAGGAATATCGTTTGCTTTCAATAAATCTGAAAAACTTCCTCTGTCCTCAGCTAAATCCAGTGCTTTATAACTCGTTCCAATAATTTTAATTCCGTAACGCTCTAACTTCTCTGCTAATTTCAGTGCTGTTTGACCTCCGAGTTGTACAATAACACCTTCAGGTTTTTCGTGTTTAATGATATCGTAAATATGCTCCCAGAATACCGGCTCAAAGTATAATTTATCAGCAGTGTCAAAATCTGTACTTACTGTTTCAGGATTACAATTAATCATAATAGTTTCATAGCCCATTTCTTTAGCAGCCATAATTCCATGAACACAACAATAGTCAAACTCAATTCCTTGACCAATTCTATTTGGGCCAGAACCTAAAACAACAATTTTCTTCTTGTCAGTGACAATTGATTCGTTTTCTTCTTCGAATGTACTATAATAATAAGGCGTTTGAGCTTCAAATTCTGCCGCACAAGTATCCACTAATTTATATACTCGTTTAATATTAAAGTCTTCCCTTAAAGAATAAACTTCACTTTCTAAACAATTCAACAAGTGTGCAATTTGCCGATCAGCATACCCTTTTTGTTTAGCTTCCATTAACAAATCCTTTGGCAAACCTTTAAGTGAAAACCGTTGAATCTCTCTTTCAAGAGAAATTAATTCCTCTATTTGGTTCAGGAACCACATATCAATTAATGTAGCCTTATAAATTGTCGAAAGTGGAATTCCTAGTTTAATTGCATCATACAAATGAAACAACCTGTTCCAACTTGGATTCTTTAAGCTATGCAAAATCTGATCTTGGTCTTTCAATTCCTTGCCATCAGCACCTATGCCATTTCGCTTAATTTCTAGAGACTGAGTAGCTTTTTGCAATGCTTCTTGAAAAGAACGGCCAATTCCCATAACTTCACCTACAGACTTCATCTGCAATCCAAGTGTCTTATCTGGACCATCAAATTTGTCAAAATTCCATCTAGGGATTTTTACAATAACATAATCTAAAGTAGGTTCATGATAAGCAGAGGTTGTCTTTGTGATTTGATTTTTCAACTCATCTAAATGATAACCAATAGCCAGTTTTGCAGCAATCTTAGCAATAGGATAACCTGTAGCTTTAGATGCCAATGCTGACGATCTTGAAACCCGTGGATTTATTTCAATAGCGATTATTTCTTCTTTTTCATCATTGCTTACTGCAAATTGAACATTACAACCACCAGCAAAATCCCCGATTGAACGCATCATATGGCTTGCCATATCACGCATTTTTTGATACGTTGTGTCTGACAATGTCATTGCCGGAGCTACAGTTATTGAATCACCTGTATGAATCCCCATTGGATCCATATTTTCAATAGAACAAATAATAATTACATTGTCATTTGCATCTCGAAGCAATTCTAATTCATATTCTTTCCAGCCTAAAACAGCTTTATCAATCATCACCTCATGAATAGGTGAAGCATGCAAACCCCTTGTTAATAGCAAATCGAATTCTTCAGCGGTATGGACAAAAGAAGCTCCAGTTCCTCCTAAAGTAAAAGAAGGACGAATTACCAATGGGAAGCCAATTTCCTGTGCATATTTCTTTCCCTGCAAAAAGGAATTTGCCACCTTTTGGGGTGCCATTCCAATTCCAATTTTTAGCATTAACTCTCTAAACTGTTCTCGATCCTCGGTAATATTAATTGCAGCTATATCCACACCAATCATGCGCACATTGTACTTCTCCCATAGCCCAATCTCATCAGATTCAATAGCCAAATTAAGAGCAGTTTGACCTCCCATTGTTGGTAATACCGTATCAATATCTGGATGTTCTAGTAAAATTTTTTCTACAGATGCCGTATTAAGTGGCTCCAAATAAACATGATCCGCCATTACAGGGTCGGTCATTATGGTTGCAGGGTTTGAGTTTATTAAACTCACTTTAATGCCTTCTTCTCGAAGAGAACGTGCTGCCTGTGAACCTGCATAATCAAATTCACAAGCTTGTCCGATAACGATTGGACCACTTCCAATTATTAACGTATGTTTTATAGATATATCTTTAGGCATGAATGTAGTTTTTGGAGTGCGAAGATAATATTACCTTCAATAATTGGGAAGTGTATTTGAAATTTTTTATACAAAAAAAGGGACTGTTTTTCAACAGTCCCTTTCAATATTACTCTTTAAGCTATTTATTGTTTAATGAATTTTCCAGTAGTTGAAACGCCATTTACTAATGATCTAATAATGTATGTTCCTCTCGACAATTCTTCAACATTAACATTCATGGTATTTAAACCATTTTGAAGATTTGTTGGCTGAAGTTCTTTCACCAATTGTCCATTTAGATTATATATTTGAACGTTGACCAGTCCATTTGAAATTGCATCAAACTGAATATTCAACTGATTAACAGCAGGATTAGGGTAAATTATCAAATTATTTTTACCTTTCTTCGCTGAAGTATTTGGCTTATTCTCAGAAACCCCAACCAATTGCCCAGATTCAAATATTCCTCTACCATGTGTCCCAATGTATATCTTACCCTGATTAATTGCACCTTCGTTCCAACCAAATGTCATTTGTTTAATAGACATAACAGGAGCTCTTCCCAAACCTGTATTCTCCTCGGTCCAGATTACGTCTGGTCGAGTTATAACTGTGGTATCGGCAGGTATAATTATTGTATTTGCAATAACATATACAGTATCTGCAGGGGTTGTACTTACTATCAGTATAGGTATGTATGTGGTATCTGCAGCGATATAGGTTGTATCTGCAGCTATATAGGTCGTATCCAAAGCAAATATTATTGAAATTGTATCAATTTTTAACGCGGAATCTAAAACAATTACAATTGGAGGTACAACTGAACTATCAATTTGAGTTCTTGTAGCAATATATGAACTGTCAACTGTAATTGCTGTGTCAAGGCGCACTATGGTATCTGCTATAATATAATTAGTATCCGCCATTACATAAATTGTATCAGCTGGAGAAAACGTTGTATCTGCCGGTGTGATGGTTGTATCAGCTAATATAATCGTAGTATCCGCTCTGAGATATGTGGTATCAATAGGATAAGAAGCTGAAGTAAATGCATTGTCAGTTGCAAAGACACCTAATTCAGTTCCAATGATTACTTTATTGTTGTCTTGAAAATCAATAACTGCTTCGTAAACAGGAGAATTTGGCAATTGGCCCGTACCTGTTCCTGAAATTTGAACAAACTCAACTACTCCAGCATCAGTTGCATTGGTTGAACGCTGTACATATTGAGTAGAACCATAATTACCTAAAGTAACAATCATATTGTCATCATTGTTCGGATCAACAGCAATTCCTGTAACCGCTCTATTGCCAAAATCAAATATTTTACGATGTTTTGTTGTGTTATCCACTGTGTAATCACTTGGTAAACTTACGCCAAGTTGACTTAAATCAATTTCATTTAAATTGTCAATTCTATAAAGGTCGCCACCTGTTGTTCCATAGAATAATTTATCTCCATCATTTGAAAATACTGCCGCGATAGCATTATTACTATTAGGTGTAGACTGAGGTATAGAATTATTCCCAGCTACTTTAATCCATCTTGGCTCAGTTACTTCACTACCTTTTTGAACATCTTTTGAAATATAAACGTGTCGTTGATTCCCTTGTGTAGGTAATGTACCTCTAATGTTAAATACGGCTACTGAACTTTGAACTAAATCAGGAAACTCATATTGATAGTTAAACTCCACCTGAGGATTAATATAGAAAACCTCAGATTGTTCTCTAATTGCATCTCTAACAACAGTAATACTGAGCGGTTGTCTTGGCGGAAGAGCTCTAGATAAGTCATTGTGGAAAATATTATTGTAATCCACTTTAGCACCGTAAGTGAACGGTTTAAATTCGGATACCTTTCCTCTGTATTTGAATTCAATAGTCATTGAATCCTCATTAACAGTTATCGTATCAAATGCATTAATAAATGTCACAACTTTTGTAGAGGTATCAATAGCAACACTTAACGTATCGCTAGAACTATTTGGATTTATTGTAGTTGTATCTCTTGGAAATGTTCCTACAGCTAAAGTAGCTTCTAAAGGTAGTTTATTATTCTTACTCGCATATTGGATAACGGTATTTGCCGCTACCGGAGGTAATTCCGTTTTAGAATCTCTGACTAAAACAGAATCTTTTGTTGCAGTATGGTTAAATGACTCCCATTTAGCGACGGTCGTATAAAAAACTTCCGAGTATCGTGGAACAAAACCACTACCGCCCAATGCAGCAAGCACTCCACTATAAATTGCTGCATTATTAAATGTTGACCCTCCTAAGGAAGTCCCAATGCCTTGAAGTCTAGTTAGATTCCCAAAATAAAGAGAAGTAATGCCTAATTCCGAATTAATAGCAAATAATTCCGTATCAAACCCATCGCCCCCTCTTACTTCTACAGCACTCTTACCTGTATTAAAATTAAGCCCTACTAATTGGGTTCCATTATCTTGAGTACCACCGGCTACAAGACCTTTTGGACTCACCCCAATATCATAAAATTGAGTTACATTATACCCAGAATTATACTGACCATATATAGGTTGAGAATTGTTCATATTATCAGAAAAACCAATTCCTCCATCAGAACCGATATACAATTTATTATCATTTGTTGGATGAAACACTAAAGTGTGCTTATCTGCATGAACGTAAAAAGAATTTCTAGCTCCATTATTTCTAAACTCACTTGTTGTTGCTATAACCTTCCATTCTCCCTGAACTGGGGCAGGGTCAACAGAACTTTGCCTCCATTGAAACATGCTAACTCCAGCAGCAATAATTTTTCCTGGATCATTAGGAGAAACAGCAATTGCGTTATCATAAAAGCCTTGACAAGAAATAGGATTACCCATATAATTTGGAGTATTCAATAATTTACTCCATGTAAGACCAGCGTCATTCGAACGATATACTCCATCTACGCAAATAGAACTATTTACTGAATTTGCTGAAATATACATTATATCTGTATTGCTTGGAGAAATAGCTACGACTAACCTACGAGCATTTATAAAATTTGAAGTATTCCAAGTTAAACCATCGTCTAAAGAAACTCGAATAGTATTTGCATACGCTACTACAATCTTATTGTCAGAAGTAATATGAACATCGTGACAAGCGGATGTAATTCCCAATGGATTGGTCCACGTTTGTCCCCCATCAATAGATTCTCTCAATCCTCTATTCATCGCAACAAATATTCGTTGTGAATTATTTGGATCAATTGCAACTTTAGCCATAGTAGACCATTCAAATCCAGCATTAAAATCACCTGCAGGGCCAACAATTAAATCTGAATTACCATTTCCTGTTAATTTCCACAAACCATTACCCACGAAATCGGATCCAACACTTTTGTTATTGACTATCCCGTCAAAAAAAGCACCTGTTCCCACATAAACATCACCATTTGGTGCCTGAGCCATGGTAGATACGTTCTGAATCTTGAAATCATCATCGTATGCATTCCAGCTTAACCCGGCATCAAACGACTCCCAAACTCCTCCCGAAACTGCGCCTGCATAAAGATGGTTTGTATCTGCGTTATCAATAATGATTGCTCTAGTTCTTCCTCCAACATTATCTGGACCTTTAAAAGTCCAAGTTAAATTTAAGGCCTTATTTCCGCTCCTTAATTTAGATGCTTGTTTCATTGCTGCATTTACCTCAGCAGAAGAGATAGTGCCAGTTTCTCTATTATTTCTAATAGATTTCATGTATTCTACATATCCTGAATGAATTTCTTCTTGACTTTGAAATGAATTCTCAGCTCTTGGAAAATATTGTTCTTTAGGAGAAGAATTTAGTAAAAAAACACCTGCAACAGCACTTAGACATGACGCAGTCAAAAGAGTAATCTTTTTGAAATTCATAGTGTTATATATTAAAATTAAACTACAGTTAAGTGTGACAATTTACGAATAAAACGATACCAACAAACTCAACCACGAATTATTATTACGATCTATCGTACAGACAACACAACTACAGTTTTTGTTGCCTAATTATTCAAAAATTTAATCAATATTTCTTGTACCGAAGAATATTGCGATGTACAAGTTTAGATAAAACTGACGATTCTCAGTAAAAGCTAATATTGGAATTGGTGCCAGGTAAGCATCAATTTTAAAGCCTACCTCGGCAGATTTTATCAATTCTCTTTCATTGCCGTAGTCAAAGTGCAAACCAACTTTACCAAATAGACCTGGATAGATTTTCATTTCCGAAAATCCATTAAAGAAAGAAGATCTACTATATATGTTATTTGTACTGTGCCTTTTGGGATCATAACGCTCTTTAGAAACAACTCTTGAAATACCAGACTCTTCCTGAATTATATTAAGGTAAACAGGTTTGGCAAAACCAACGGAAGGCCCAAATTGGAAAAGAGAAGTTATTGACACTCCCTTAATTGACTGTTTAGGAAATATTATTTTTTGATACCCAATAGACGGACGAACTGCGAAAAACGCATTCATTTTCCCAAATATGTAACCTCTTACATCCTCTTCGAAAGGATAAATACTTTTTATTTCTCTTGGGTGTTTGATATTAGCTATTTCGAATTCATAAATTCGTTTTGAAAATCCAGACAGATACTTCCCGTATCGATAAGTTGCTTGAAATCCATTAGTATGCATCCCTACACCAAAAGATTGTTCTGTTTTGAAGATTGTTGTTTTCTCTTCAAAAATAGTTTCCTGTCCAACTACATCAACGTTTAACAAGACGGCAATTAGGAAAGTTAATATGTAAATTCGTGTTTTCAAGCAAGCAACTTTAACAACAAATTTAAGCATTACAATATCAAATTAAATGGGTGTAAAAATAAAAGGAAAATATGTCGGCGATTTACGCTGCATGCTAACTCACCAAACAGGAGAGAAAATTAAAACGGACGCTCCATTGGACAATCACGGTAAAGGAGAAGCTTTTTCACCAACCGACTTGGTTGCAGCCGCGCTTGGTTCATGCATGATTACTATCATTGCCATAAGGGCAAATACAAAAGGAATTGAAATAGGCCAACCTTCCTATAGAATAGAAAAAGAAATGCAATCCTCGCCAAGGACAATAAAGGCTGTCTCTTATACACATCTGACGCTGCCGACGATCTACTCTGTGTAG
>CAJXRL010000125.1 GCA_913059105.1 uncultured Flavobacteriales bacterium | reverse complement strand
TATTTGGTTTGTGTTATTGGATTTTGTTTAGCTAAAAGCTCTTTTTTTCTTTCTCCTTCGTTGCATTAAGTTTACCTTTGTTTTCGAAATTAAGCTTTCTAAATGCCCGATATTATTCAACTTTTACCAGATTCTGTTGCGAATCAAATCGCTGCGGGGGAAGTAGTTCAACGCCCTGCTTCTGCGGTAAAAGAATTACTTGAAAATGCTATTGATGCAAAAGCAACAGAAGTTAGCTTGGTTGTAAAAAATGCTGGAAAAACTTTAATTCAGATAATTGACAACGGAATTGGAATGACTCCAACCGATGCTCGTTTATGTTTGGAACGACATGCGACTTCTAAAATTAAAAAAGTGGAAGATTTATTCGCCCTTCGAACCATGGGTTTTCGAGGCGAAGCAGTGCCCTCCATTGCAGCAGTTTCGCAAATGGAAATTAAAACCAAACCTCAAGATGGCGAATTAGGTACCCATCTAATTTTGGAAGGCAGCGAAGTTATAAGTCAAGAAGTTACTCAATGCCCGAGAGGCACAAACATCCTAATTAAAAATCTTTTTTTCAACATTCCTGCTCGAAGAAATTTTCTAAAAAGCAATCCTGTTGAAACCAAGCATATCATTGAAGAGTTTTTAAGAGTCGCGATGATTCATCCTGAGGTTACGATGAATATGACCAGCGATAACAATAAAGTATATCGACTGCAGAAAGGAAATTTTAGACTGCGAATTGTAAATATATTTGGGAATAAGTACGATCAGCGATTGGTTCCAGTAGAAGAGTCAACAGATATTGTTGCGGTCTCAGGTTATGTAGGTAAACCCGAGTTTGCTAAAAAAACACGAGGAGAACAGTACTTTTTTGTAAACGAACGTTTTATCAGAAGCCCGTACCTCAACCACGCAATTCAAGCTGCTTTTGAAGAATTACTTCCAAAAGATCAGTTCCCCTCTTACTTTTTGAAAATGGAGATCAATCCTGCTAAGATTGACATTAACATCCATCCAACAAAAACGGAAATAAAGTTTGAAGAAGAACGAGCAATTTATGCGATCATTCGAACAGCCGTGAAACAAGCACTTGGCAAGTTTAACATCGCTCCTAGTTTGGACTTTGAGCAAGAATCGAGTTTTAATATTCCTTTACTAAAAAAGGGAGAAACCGTTCCAATTCCAAGTATTGAAGTAGATACTAACTTCAATCCTTTTGAAAGCAAACCAAAACTGACTCAAAATTCTATTTCATTTCCATTCAAGCGAAACGAAACACCAAACCCTAATTGGGAAAAAATTTATCAACCAACAACAGAAATTGAAGCTCAAAAACCATCAGTTGAACACGAAGTTGAAGAAGTGGCAGAAAACAGAAAAGTTTTTCAGCTGCATAAAAAATACATCCTAAGTCACATTCGATCGGGCTTTATTGTGGTGCACCAAAAGAGAGCTCACGAACGAGTTTTAATTGATCGCTTAACCCTGCAATTAGAAAATCAAAGATCGAGCAGTCAACAATTGTTATTTCCAGAAGATTTAGTTTTAAATGCAGAAGACAGCACCTTAATCATAAGTTTGATAGAAGAGCTGAATGAATTGGGCTTTGACATGCGTCCTTTTGGTAAAAATCATTTCATCATTCACGGAATTCCTGCCGAAGCAAACGGTCAAAATGGCGGAGAACTGATTGAAAGCTTATTGGAAGAGTTCAAGCAAAACCTATCGGAACTGAAAAATAGTCCGAAGGAAAACATGATTCGATCTTTGGCACAAAGCATGAGTATAGGGAACGAGAAGCCAATGAGTCAAGAAGAGATGATTCATTTAATAGATGAACTTTTTGCATGTGACATGCCTTATAGTTTACCCAATGGTAAACCAATAGTAATTAATTACTCTTTGGACGATTTGGAAAAACAATTTAATAAAAGATGAATTTCAGAGCAGGCAACCCATTAGCAAATCTTCCTACCGTTGTAAAAAACTTGATGATTATCAACGTTATCAGTTTTTTAGCGCAAAAAGGTTTACCGGCTATTGGTTTTGATTACACAGATTTCTTTGCGTTGCATTATTGGAAAAGCGATTCCTTTTATCCGCATCAGTTAATTACCCACATGTTTTTGCACAGCACGTCAGATTTTATGCATTTGCTTTTCAATATGTTTGGGCTATACATGTTTGGAAGGGTGCTAGAAAGCACGATGGGAGAAAAGCGTTTCCTTCTGTATTATTTAATCACGGGGATTGGCGCCGCTTTGGTTCAACTTATTAGCCGCGAAGTTCAAGCTCAAATGCTGTTTTCTGAGCTATCTATTGAAGCCATTGAATATGCAAAAATGAATGGTGCTGAAATCATGAGAACTAGCATGGGAAGCTCTCAGTATGTAAGTGATGGTAATTTTGTCAAATACCTCATCATCACAAACTCCACCATGGTAGGAGCCTCAGGCGCAATCTTCGGAATCTTGATGGCATTTGGCTATCTCTTCCCGAATGCTCAATTACAATTGCTGTTCCCTCCAATTCCAATCAAGGGAAAGTACATTGCTATTTTGGCTTTAGTAATGGGCATTTTTACAGACCTGCAAGGAAATGTAGCTCATTTTGCGCACTTTGGTGGCATGCTTACCGGTTTTATTTTATTGAAAATTTGGAATATTAAAGCAAATTCATTCAGAATATGAAGTTCGGGAATCAAAATAATTTTAGCACCAACTTTATGCAAAACAGCATGTTGGTGAAGTTAATTTACGCCAACCTAGTGCTTTTTGTTGCCATCAAGTTACTTCTTGTGCTCTTTATGCTTTTTGTTTCGGGCAGTTCGCCTGACCAATGGGCGTTAGAATGGTTAGCAGTTCCTTCTGACCTAAGCAAATTGATATTTAAACCTTGGACTTTAATTACCTATATGTTCTTGCATTTGGACTTCTTTCATTTGCTTAGCAACATGGTATGGCTGTATTTCTTAGGAACATTATTTGTTCAGTTTTTAGGAGAACGCAAATTATATACGGTTTACATTGCTGGAGGAATTGCAGGAGCGCTCTTATACATTTTGTTCTTTAACATTTTTCCAGTTTTCGAAACGGTTAACAGTAGTGCTGTAGCTTTAGGTGCCTCTGCTTCTGTGATGGCAGTTGTCGCCGGAGTTGGCACCTACTCGCCCAATTATACTATTCGTTTGATTTTCTTAGGAGAAGTTAAATTAAAATACATCGCCATTGCTTGGTTCGTTATTGATGTTTTGAGTATTTCTAATTCTAACTCCGGAGGACACATTGCACACATTGGCGGAGCAGCTTTAGGCTTCTACTTTGCTAAACAATGGGCCAAAGGAAAAGACATTACCGCTTGGGTTAGCAAAATTAGTGACTTTGCACTTGCCTTAGTTAAACCAGGAACCAAAAGAAAGATGAAGGTAAAATACAAAAGACCTTCTACTTCGAACTACGAATACAACGGTCGTAAAAAAGAAGAACAAGCTGAAATTGATACTATTCTAGATAAAATTTCTCGCTCCGGTTATGATTCCTTAAGTAAAAAGGAAAAGGAGATTTTGTTTAAGGCAAGTGGAAAGTAGGATTTAAAAAAGGTTAAATCCTTACTGACACCATTACTGCACGTACATCATTCTTTCCTCTTTTAGCTTTTATCCGAATTTTTAGTCTCCTCATTTTTCGGTTTAAAATGATACACAACTTCAGGTTGACTGTAACTCGTTTTTATAGGCTTTTCGACTTCTTCCATAAAATCAACATATTCTCCTAAAACCTCTTCGTCTTCATCCTCTTCATCTGCCCAAACAAATACTTTTCGTTGCGGACCTTGTTTACGGTATATAATCCCCAATACTAAGCCAATAAATAAGCCCCAAAAGTGCCCTTCCCAACTTATACTTTTATCCCAAGGCAGTATTCCCCAGATAAGGCTACCATATAAAAATGCTACTAAAAACGAAAGTGCCACAAGAGGTATGTACTTTCTAAGAAAGCCACTTATAAATAGAAACCCAAACAAAGCATATACTAAGCCACTAGCTCCAATATGATATGCCGAACGAGCAGAAATCCAAGTATAAATACCTGCTAAAAAAAAGGATAATAAAATAGCTTTAGGAGCAAGAGATCTGTAAAAGTAAAACATGGCCCAACCCAATATTAGCAGCGGTACCGAATTGTTAAATACATGATTCCAATCGCCATGAATGAAGGGTGCTAACAAAACCCCTTTCAATCCAGAGAATTCTCTCGGTAGTATTCCATACCGAACAAAAGAGGTATCGAAATACAATTCCACTGTTTTCACCAATATAAGGATGAGAATAAAAATGAACGGAAAGACCGCACTATATATAAATTTCTTCTTTTCGAAATTATCCATCTGAATTTTAGTTCAAGTTCATAAATGTTATACAAATTGTAATTAGACACATAGTCGAATTTTAAAATTATAAATACCGAAACTTGCCTGCCGTAAAGGCAAGCTTGCAAGAAAATAGCTAAATATCATTTAACTGAATTGAATGTGCCATCGGTATTAACCTTTGTTAGAATTATACTATACAAATAATTAGCCATTGTCATTTCGGCAGGTTTTCTTATTTTCGAAGAACTAAAAGTAGCATTATGAAAAAGTTAGTTCTTTCTGTGGTCTTTACAATTGGTTTTGGAGTATATAGTTTTGCGACAAATAAAATTGATATTCAATTAGATAATAAGCAAAAAGACGAAACGCCAATTAAAAAAAAGAAGATTGAGCGTTACGATTTTAGCTTTAACTTATTTCGATTTGTAAAACCTTTACCCGCGAAACAAGAGAACGATTCAACAAAAACGAGCGAAGAGTACCTAAAGCACAAAAATAAATCTAACGAAACCACTTATCATCAAGAGAAACCTCTTAACTTTTTTATGTTTTCATACGCTTCCTGAACCTTTCTAAATTTCTCTTCCGCCTGAACCATCACATCTTCTCCTAAGTGATTTACTTTGTCAGGGTGGTACTTCATAGCCATTTTGCGATAAGCCTTCTTAATTTCATCATCTGAAGCGTCCTGAGTAATTTCTAAGATCTTAAAATCACCCCCCGTTTGATGTATAAACATGGCTTTTATAGACTGAAAATCAGCTGCACTAAGACCTAAAAACCCTGCAATTTGCTGAATAGTGACAACCTCACTATCACTAATGTGCCCATCCGCTTTTGCTATCCCAAACATGTAATGCAACAATTGCAATCGACTTGCATATTGCATTTGATATCGAATTTGATGTCCAACAGATCGTGCATCTATCGGATTCTTTAGCAAATCTCGAAGAGCTCGCATTTGCTCTTTTGTTTTTGCCTCTCCAAATTGTTTTGTATAAAATCCTTTTACATATTCTAGTTCCGACTTTAAAACCTTCCCGTCCGCGTTCATAACTGCTGCCGTTAAAACTAAAAGGCTGGCAGCAAAATCTCCAGTTGCTGTTCTCTGTTGAGCTTGGTGCCCTGTATATCTATCTCTTGTATATTGTTCATCCCATTCTACAGAACCTCTTCTATCGAATAAACCACCAATAACAAACCCTAAAATAGCACCCGGAAACTTGAAAAATGAAAACCCAATTAATGCTCCAATCCATTTTGCCCAACCTTTCATATTTTTTAACGTTTAAGAAGTAATAAAATTAGGGATTTGAAGTTCTTTAATATGTAGTTTAATAAAATTTTGAAACTGCCAATTATTAACTAATTTTGTCTTTCAGAATTGCGAACACTTCAGCCAACATTTGAAATCATCCCACCTCCCATTGAGAGTGGTTCCGCATACTACTTTACCACCAATAATGGTACACAGTATGAAGTTCGATTTGGTAGAAAACAAAATAACATATTGAACACTTCGATTGTTTTTGGAGTATTAAATGATGAGTTTGAAGGCGAAGAGTATAGCATGACTAATAAATTTGAGGTTTACAAAGTGATGTCAACCATAGTAAAAATAGTGCAACGTTATATACAATTGCATCCTAAAATTAACTGCTATGAGTTTACAGGTGAGCCAACGGAGAAGGAAATGGGTAATGAAGGCAGAATTAGATTAAGTCTTTACAACCGCTATTTACCGAATATTTTCGATAAATCGTGGAGCATAAAGAAGGAGCAGGATCAAACTATAGTGTCGAAAAATTAAACACATTCGTAGCACGGTTATTGCTAAGTTATAAGTGTTGAAAAAAGAAAAAGAAGAATATGAGACAACTGAAAATTAGTCAACAGATTACCAAAAGGGAAAGTAAGTCTTTAGAGAAATATCTACAAGATGTTTCGAAGGAAGAGATGATTACTGCCGAGGAAGAGGTAGAGTTGGCAATCAAGATTCAAAGTGGCGACGAAAGAGCGTTAAACAGATTGGTTAGAGCTAACTTACGTTTCGTGATATCGGTTGCAAAGCAATATCAAAATACTGGATTAACCTTAGAAGATTTAATTAACGAAGGAAACCTTGGTTTAATTGAAGCAGCAAAAAGGTACGATCATACAAAGGGGTTTAAATTTATCTCTTACGCAGTATGGTGGATTCGTCAAAGTATTTTGAAAGCTGCTGCTGATAACTCTAGAACCATTCGTTTACCGCATAACCGATTGGGAGAGATTCAAAAAATTAGCAAGGCTTCAAATGAGTTTGAGCAAAAGAACGAAAGAACTCCAACAGCAGACGAATTGTCAGACTTGACGGAAATGGATGTAGCGAAGGTAGAAATGTCTTTAAAAATGTCCAAGAAACAAGTTTCTATTGATGCTCCAATGAGCAACGATGATGACAACAACAGTTTGGTAAGTGTTCTTGAAAACAATGACACTCCAGATCCAGCAGATAATCTTTTACAAGAGTCCCTTTCTCAAGATTTAGAAAGAACATTGGCTTATTTGAAAGGAATGGAAGCTGAAGTTATTCGTTTATTCTACGGTTTAGGTGGAGCTAGCGAAATGACATTGGAAGAAATTGGAAATACTTTTGGTTTAACAAGAGAAAGAATCCGTCAAATTAAAGAAAGAGGTTTAAGAAGACTAAGAAGAGTTTCGAATCAAACAAACCTTCAAACGTATTTGTAACAACTTCTTGTCTGCACTTCGACTCTGCTAAGTGTAACAAAAATGTAGTAATCGAAAACCGCCTCAAACAATTGAGGCGGTTTTTTTATGTGCGTTTGTTTATAGTCGTATAATAACTGCTCAGAGTATTCAACTCCTTATTCCAAATGTATACAATCGCGTTATTCGTCTCGCAGATTTCTTGCATGTTTGCAGATTTTACTTCAACATTTAACACCTGCCTGTTTTAAAACGTCAGAGCTTCTAACAGTATCATAACCATATTGCAACCCAAGGCAAAAATCTAAACCATTTCTCTATATGAGAATTTTAGTCCTTTTTAGATGGTATTAGCCCATAATGTTGTTTGTCATTTTAGAATTCGTAATTCCCAGACTCGAAATTCGTAATTCAAAAATTTACCAGCTACCGCCTGCTCCGCCACCACCAAATGAGCCGCCTCCAAATCCTCCGAAACCACCTCCGCTATAGGAGTGGTAACTTCCAACCGCAGCAGCTCCTATCACAATGTTCGAATGATCAAACCCCCTCCAATTGCGAGTTAGATAGTCTAGTATACTGGTATTTTTAAATAATTTGCTTCGATCTACATTAATGGAATACAGAATCAAATTTAGAAAGCCATAATAGCATGCACAGTTAATTGAAACAACATAGATATAAAACCTGTCTCTTATACACATCTGACGCTGCCGACGATCTACTCTGTGT
>CAJXRL010000124.1 GCA_913059105.1 uncultured Flavobacteriales bacterium | reverse complement strand
TCGTTACATGCCTTAAACCCTGCTTTTGGGTAAAGACGATTACCAATATCATTTGTTTTTTCAGTTTCTAACATGATGCCATGGGCGTTTGTATCTTTTGCTAATTCTTGTGCTTTCTGTATTAACTTCTTTGAAATTCCTTTTCCACGTTGATTGTCATTTACAAACAAATCATTTAGTAACCATGCTTTTTTCAAGTTTGTTGAGGAGAAGATAGGATACAATTGAGTAAATCCAATTAACTCATCCTCTAATTCTGCAACATAAATTATAGATTCATTTAACGTCATTCTTTCCTCCAAAAAGCATCTTGAATTATTATAATCAGGAGCTTTCCTATAAAATTTCCGGTATTTTTCAAACAGGGTTGCGAGTGAATTTAAATCTTGTAAATCTGCAACTCGTATCGTCATCATTTTGATATAATTTCTTTCCCAAACGGCACTAATGCCAATTCAGCTAATTTAAAGTGCTGTTTACCAAAAGGTAATCCAATAATGGTGATTGAAAAGAGTATACCCATCAAAAGGTGTGAAATACAAATGGCCAAGCCTCCAAAAATAATCCACCATAGATTCATAAAAAGTGAGATGCAGCCATTTGCGCTTTCTTTCTCTTTAATTGTTTTTCCAAAAGGCCATAGCGCCAACAATCCGAGCTTAAAAGTTTGAATTCCGAAGGGAATACCAATAATGGTAATGCACAGTAAGAAACTGGCAATAAAGTATTCAATGGCAATGAAAACACCTCCAAAAATAATCCAAATAATATTTCCTAATAGTCTCATATTATTATAATATTTCGATTTTTATTTGTTTCTATCATCTCGTTTTCTCTTTGCACGACTTTCTCCCATTCCAAAGAGATCGATTTGATTGGTGATTTTTAGCTCTTTTTCGGGTTGAACCCATTCAGAAACAGGTTGAATAAACTCCTTCGCATTGTTTTTTGGGCTTTTAATAGCGGGGGAAATTTTGTACGCGTTCATCTGCTGGGCTGGGAAACTTTGCAATAAACTGGTTATATCGCTTAACGGAGCATCTAAATTTAAATAGTCATTGTAATATTCTGGTGGCAAAATTACCGGCATTCTATGATGGTCAATTTTAGTCATTAGCTTATTTGGCGGGCAAGTTATAATGGCAAAGTTGTGAAACAACTCTCCAGAAGTCGAATCGAGCCATTCATCGTAAATACCCGCAAAAGCTATT
The DNA here is from genome assembly GCA_913059105.1 of uncultured Flavobacteriales bacterium. Taxonomy (GTDB): domain Bacteria; phylum Bacteroidota; class Bacteroidia; order Flavobacteriales_E; family Vicingaceae; genus NORP294. Next base: position 6,616 of record CAJXRL010000124.1, on the reverse strand, counting down.
GGTCTAATTTTATCTTTAAGGTAAACTAAGTATGGTTCCTTTAGTTTATTCATGCTAGTACCTTCTATAAAAGCATCAGCAATTACCAAGCAGCGCTGAGAGCGAATGGCTTTTCTAAAATAGGGTTTTTTAATAATTCCTTTGGCACCTGTAAAGTCTGATCTATTTTCTAAATTATGGTCTCCTTCGGCTCTGGCATTTAGTAGGTAGGTCTTTTTTTGTGCAAAGGAAGGAGTGAAACCAAAATGTGACAATTGAATCTTTTTTGGATTCTCACTTGTTATGATTGGAGCCATGGCTCCAGCAGAAACATTGAAATTTGGCTCGAATATTATCTCACTTTTAGCAGAGAATTTTTTTTCAACTACTTCAACTTTACTAACGATGACATACCTGCCGCACATAATTTAAAATTACGAAAGAAGAATTACGAATTACGACTAGAGAATTGCGAATTATGAATGAAGAGTTTTAAAATGAGAGTGGAGAAAGGTCTATAGTACATTGGATTTAGTTTTGTGTTATTGGTAGGTTAAATGCAACAACTATTTCGTAATTCTTAATTTGAATTTCTCTTTCTTCTTCTCTTTTCTTCATTCGACATTCTTAATTCCCAGATTCGTAATTCTAAATCCCTATTATATTCAAATCTCGATTTTTAAATGCTGCCGTCTTTAATTGAGGTGTAACAATTTCTTGAATCAGTTCGGCCAACTTTTGCATGCTACGTTTCTTTGATATAGGCTTAATGGCCAATAAGCTAATCTCACGGACAGGAATTGGCTTTTGAAAAAACTGAGTCTTTGATTTTCGTTTCGCTGAAAGATTATTGTAATACAATTCAGGTACTAAGGTCAATCCTCCCATTTGATCGCTTAAATTTAATAGGGTTTCGAATGAGTTGCTTTTAAACTGTAGGTTTTCCGTCTGTTCCTTTTTCTCTCTAATTTTGCATAAGGTCATGCTCTGACTTCTGAAACAATGCCCTTCCTCTAATAACCAAACCTTTTTATTTTCAACATCTTTAGAACTTACAAACCCCTTATCGCTGCTTTCAATGCCATAAACCATCATGGCTTCGTAGTACAATATTTGTTCTTCATACGCTTCACTTAACTCTTCAATAGGAGTGGAGAGTATTCCAAAATCTATCTGGTTGTGAGCTAGTTGATACAGAATTTCATCCGTTGTAATTTCAGAAATAATGAGCTTCAATTTAGGGTGCTGCTCTAATAAGCTAGGCAGGAACAATGCTAACAATGAATTTGCAACTGTTGGAATAACCCCTAAACGAATTTCTCCCATCATTTCTCCGGTGTCCATTTGACCCAAATGAAATAGTTCTTGCTGCTTCGCTAAAATATCTTCTGCCTTTTTTAGCAGCAATATCCCATCATCTGTTGTTTGAATGGGGTGTCTGCTTCGGTCAAATATTTGGATAGATAATTCCTCTTCCAGCTTTTTAATCATCGCACTTAAAGTAGCTTGAGTAATGTTACAGCTTTCAGCAGCCTTGCCAAAATGCTTGGTACGGTGCACTGCTAAGACGTATTCGAGTTGTTGAAAATTCATTATAGATTTTATCTATCAAAGTTATAGATTTAATCGTTTGGTTCTATCAAACAATGCGCCTACTTTTGTGTCTGAATACAAACTTAAAAACTAAATAACTATGTCATTTGTAGGCAAAAAATTTCCAAACTTAAACGTTAAAGCTATCGACGAAATGGGTGATAACAAAACCATTAACATTTTCGAAGAAGCAACAAAAAACAATAAGAAAGTATTGTTATTCTGGTATCCAAAAGATTTCACTTTTGTATGTCCTACTGAATTACATGCTTTTCAAGCAGCTTTACCAGAATTTGAAAAACGAAATACAATCGTAATTGGTGCATCTTGCGATACTGCAGAAGTTCACTTTGCATGGTTAAATACCGCAAAAGACAACGGTGGAATTGAAGGTGTTTCTTATCCTTTAGTATCTGATAGCAATAGAAACCTTGCATCTATCTTAGACATCTTAGATGTTTCTGCAGTTGATTACAACGATGAGTACGATGTTGAAATCATCTCAGGTGATTGCGTTACATACAGAGCAACGTATTTAATTGACGAAGAAGGTACAGTATTCCATGAAGGAGTTAACCATATGCCATTAGGAAGAAACGTAAACGAATTTATTCGTTTAATTGATGCTTATTCTCACGTACAGAATCACGGCGAAGTTTGTCCAGCAAACTGGGAAGAAGGAAAAGAAGCGATGAAAGCTGATAGTAAAAGTACTGCTGAGTATTTGGCAAAAAATTAAGATTAAAGTTAAAAGATGAAAGATAAAGGCGAAGTATTTGTCTTTTATCTTTCATCCTTTTTCAAATTACTTAAAACGAACCCATGTTACAAGAATTTACAGAAGACAATTTAGCACAAACTGTCAACGAAGGCGGAACGGTTATCGTTCAGTATTCTGCGGGATGGTGTGGGAACTGCCGTATGATGAAGCCAAAATTTAAACGTTTTGCACAAGAAACGGAGAATGCAACATTTCTAATTGTAGATGCTGAAAAATTTCCGGAATCTAGAAAGTTGGCTGACGTTAGCAACCTACCAACTTTTGCTGCCTTTAAAGACGGGAAGTTGGTAAAGCAAATACAAACCAATAAACCTGAGAACCTAAAAGAATTAATCGATGAGATTACCGCTAATTAAGCACATCAATAGCTTTATCGCTGAAAACGATGAAGATTATGTGAACGAAGCTATAGAGGTGTTAGAGCATCTTTCTGATAGCACAGCTATGAAGGACGAAGAGCTAGATGTAATAGGAGAATTGCTTTCCAATTTATACGGAGGACTGGAAGTTGCCAAAATGGTAAAAGAAGGAAAAACGGAAAAAGAAGCTGGAAACATTTTTATGAAGAGAGTATTAGGCTCTATTGATCAATAAATGATTTGCCGAGATTGTTTCACAATTTTTGAAAGTTAAAATTATTCGCAATGACTTTCATGGGCATTGTAACAATTAAAACCAAGGATATGAATAGAATAGGATTAGACCCAAAGAAAAGTGAAGAGTTAGCAGATTTATTAAATGATTTATTAGCGAACTACTCTGTTTTTTATCAAAATACAAGAGGATACCATTGGAACATTCAAGGCAAGAAGTTTTTTGAGCTACACATTAAGTTTGAAGAGCTTTACAACGACCTTTTTGTGAAGATTGATGAAATTGCAGAAAGAGTATTAACCTTGGCTTACGCTCCCAATTATAAATTTTCAACTTACTTAAAAGACTCTCAAATTAAGGAAAGTAATAGTGTTACTGATGGAGATAAATCAGTGGGAGAGATATTAGATGCTTTCGAAATTTTAATCAAGAAGCAGAGACATCTATTAGCAGTTTCTGGAGATATTGAAGATGAAGGAACAAACGCATTAATGAGTGATTACATTAGAGAACAAGAAAAATTAGTTTGGATGTATACCGCTTATTTAAAGTAAAATAATATTACAATATCAATATCAAAAGAGCCTTTGGAAGTAAACTTTCAAGGGCCCTTTTGGGTTGTTATGGATGCAATCCTTTATCGGAATCGTACAATTTTGAAAGCCGCATTCCGTTTTCACCTCATGGTATTTAATACAAAGCATTCATTTATCACTTTAACCACAATCGCTTTTATGCTGTTGGTTTGCCTATCCTCTTGCGCTCTACAAAAGGGGAACGCTAAAAAGTGCAATGGAAAACCAGGGATTTCTACTCCAATGGGAACCATGTAAGCCATTGCTTAATCAAAACATTTTATAAAAAAATGTAACTTTTCTTTAACTCATGGTACTTACTCTTGAATACCCTAAATTCGAGCTGAGTTTATGAACGATTACCAGAAACAATTTTTAGATCTCTATGAACCGGTGCACGAAGCATTCGCTAGGTTTTGTCATGCAAAGGCATACGGTTTGATAGAGCCTGAGGATTTGATCTCGGAATCAGTGCTTTGTGCACTTGAAAAGTTCGGAACACTAAAAAGTCATGATGCTTTTTTAAGTTTTCTGTTTTCTATTGCAACAAACATTTTGCACAAAAAGAACAGACGCTTAAAGTTTAGAGGAGATTTTCACGAAAGTGAAGCCTTTGTCATAAAAGATGATGGTATTGATGCAGAGACAAGGTTAGACGTAGCCATTTTATACGATGCATTAAATCAACTCCCCAACGCACAAAAAGAGGCAGTCATTCTTTTCGAGATTAGTGGGTTTTCAATCAAGGAAATTGCTGAAATACAAAACGCTAAACTATCTGCTATAAAGCAAAGGTTGAAACGTGGTAGAGCAGCTCTTGCGTCCTTATTAAAATCTGATAATTTATTAAACGAGCCAACAGATCGCAAGTCTACGGTGTTAATGACCATTTTTTTATAGTTATGGAAAACATGGAATCGAATAGAATGAAAACATACTTCGACAAAGCCAATGGCTTGCCATTAGCAATGAGCATTGCCGAAGTATCGCAGCTAATTAGCGCAAAAGGAGTAACCAGCCCGCCTAAAAAAAGTTGGTGGAATTTAAACAATCTAATTATTATGACAACTTCAATACTTCTCATTAGTACAGCAATTTTGACTTTTCAGTCAACACAATTCAACAATGAAACTAAGGCCTATGCGCCAAGTTTAAGCTCAATTTCATTAGCTCAGCTTAGCGATTATGAATCAGAGCAGCTAAATACCTCTTATTTAGTAAAAAAAATGACACAGCGGGACAAGCAAATTATTGTTGCGACTGAAACAGAACTTGAACAGGGTGAAATTATTGGGCAAGCTATTAAACCGCTTCAGCGGATGCTTTCCAACCCTTTAAACACTACCGGGGAACCGGCAACTCCACTAGAAATAGCATTACCACTAGTGCAATTAAACGAACCACTAAAGAGTAATTTGGGAGGAGATTTTGAGGGTAAAAGCAAGACCGTCACTAAAAGCTTTGGTATTGAAGGAATTGAAACTTTAGTTATCAGTCATAGAAATGGAGATGTCAACATTGAAACCTGGGATCAAAACAAAATTGAAGTAAGTGCAATTTTCACCATTAAGGCGGAACTTCCCGAGCACGAATTATTAGCAATTAATGACTTTGACATTAGCTTGAATCCAATAAATAAAAAGGCCATTGTTAAAAGTACTTGGGACGAATTAAATAATTGTAACTGTACATCATCCAAAATTACTTCGCCTAAAAAAGGGCTTCGAAAGTTCTTGTACTTTTCTTCAGACGGAAAAAATAATAAAGCAAAAACGGATAGTGGAGAGGCGTTTGAATATGAAAACTTCAAAATCGTTTACACCATTAAAATTCCGAAAATTTTAAATGTTGACGTTTCAAATAAATATGCAAATGTATCTGTATCACAGATCGATGGAAACTTGGATGCAAATCTATTTAGAGGAAACCTTACTGCCAATAACGTAGGTGGAGATGTAGACTTGACGGTAAAATATGGTAATGCAGCAATCGGAAATTATCAAGAAGGGACTATTACGCTGTTTAGAGGTGAACTAGTATTAGGAAGCGGAAATCGATTGGATTTAAAATCAAATTACTCAGAAGTTGAATTGCAAGGAGCGACTAAATTAAATGTAGAGGCATTTCGCTCAAATTTAATTGCTAATTCAAGCATAGATAAACTAGAGGGTAGTTTTAAATATGGAGACCTAACCATTAAAGGCCATGTTATCAATGCAGAAGTAGATATATTTCGTTCTAACTTGAAAGCAGTGACCTTTGTTAAGCTAAATCTGTCAGCTTCATATAGTAGTTTAGTTGCTGACAAAGTAATTGAGTTGACGTTGGAAGAAGGTTTTAGAACAGATATTAAGGTTACTGAAGTTGGAAGTTTAAGTGGACATTTGAAGTATAGCCCTGTGAAAATTGAAACATTAACCAATAAAATAGACCTTACAACTTTTAGAGGAGAGCTTGACATTGAACTAATTCAAGCAGACTTTTCAAGTGTAATATTGAATTCAAAATATACCAATGTAGGTTTGAGTTTTAGTTCTGAATCTAAGTATGGCCTGGACGTTACTGCAACTTACACTCAATTTAACTTCCCTGACGGAATTTCAGATTTAAGAAATGAGAATGAAGCAGGCAGTCAAGTAAGCCATTTTGTGGGAACCTTCAACAAAGGCAGCCAGCGACAAGCTTCTACTGTGAGCGTAGAATCTTTTCAGGGGATTTTAAAACTGAATTAGAAGTATTAAAATTCAACTCCACAGTAATTTTGTGTCATCGAGATAAAAACAACTCTAAAGTATATTAAGTTATAGTGGTATTACTGTTTTAGGTTATATATTATTATAAACTAACGCTTTGTTTTTTTGACTCTTAGAAAGGTATTTTAATTCTTTTTCTTCTGCAATTTCTTGAATTGCTTGATTGTTGAATTTGGAATTTTTCCCATAAATCAACGTAATATCTACAGAATCAATAACCTTGATGTACTCATTTTTATCACTATAGATAAGAAAATCCTTTAAATGATTTTTTTTGCAATTAACTTTATATTTGTTTGATATTAAATCTGTCTCTTATACACATCTGACGCTGCCGACGA